>JAXMJU010000045.1:0-44718 GCA_034376265.1 Sulfuritalea sp. | reverse complement strand
AGGCCGTCGTCGTCGGTGGCAGTCAGGGTGCCGCTGATCGTCGTGTCTTCGTCATCCGTGCCGCTGGTGCCGCCGGTGACGACGGTCGGATCATTGATCGGATTGACCGTGACATTGACCGTCGCCGTCTCGGTGACGCCTTCGGTGTTGGCTCCCAAAACATCATCCACCCGCCCCCCATCTCTGTTCCCAAACTGATATCCCAGCGGATCAACAGCCTCCGCAATCCGCAGCAGTTGAACAAACGAATGACTATCATCCAAATTGCCAACGATTCCAGCGCGACCCGCGGCGGTTTCTTCCAGAAGTTTGTCGAGGCTATTGCCTTCAGCGATCGCGCGAGCAATATCATCCAGTTCGCCGCCTTTGCCTGGCATGAGGGCGGCTTCCTTGGCATCGACCGTCCGGTCACCAAATACCATGCCATCGAGCGTGACGGCTTCCTTGTCTCTTAGAAAATAGGCAGTGCCATTATTGAAGGCCAATTCGACTCGGCCACCGGAGGGTGTCTGGATCACCTCGCCTTCAAACACCGAATCACCCACCTTGAGCTGGCGCATGCCCCCCTTCGGGCCTTTCGCGAACACTTGTCCCTCGACCGATGCGACTTTGCCGATGACGTTGCCTGCATCGGAAGAGATGCCGCCGAACACCATGCCGTCCAGGGTGACGGCCTCTGTGTCGCGGACAAAGTAGGCAGTACCGTCCCTGAAGGCTAGTTCAACATGGCCGCCGGCAGCGGTCTGGATTACCTCGCCTTCAAATACTGAATCGCCCACCTTGATCTGGTGCACTACCCCGTCTGGGCCTTTCGCGAACGCTTCTCCCTGAACCGACGCGACTTTGCCAATTACGTTGCCTGATTCAGCCATGATGATTGCTCCGCACGAGACTATCGAATGTTCGTGACTCTACCTGCGGGAAGCAACACCCGCTATTGGACCAAAGGACAGTATCGGGGGGAATCAGGTCGGCCGTTGGCCGTTGATGATCAAGGCAAGGTGTAGCCGGTCGCGCGCATTGAGTTTCTGGAAAACAGAACCTACGTGAGCTTTTACCGTGCGTTCGGTAATTCCCAGCTGACGGGCGATTTCCTTGTTGCTGCAACCACTGGCAACCGAGCGAGCCACTTCCTGCTCGCGTCTGGTCAAGGCCGACAAGCAGTCTGCAGCAACGCGGCGAGGCTCGTTCAGTGGCAACTTAGCCGCAGGAATTCCGGCCATGGCGGCCTGAGTAGATGCAAGCAATCTCTGCATCAGCGCTTCACCAATCCACAATCCACCAGCCTGCACAACATTTGCAACCTGACGCAGATTGGCCGCAGTTGCGTGCGCGTTGCAATAACCTCGAACGCCGGCTGAAAACATGGCAAGCGCCTCTTCGCTGTCGGGACGGTTTGCCAGCGCAATCACGCGGGCAGCGCCAACGGTCTTTCGCAGTGCGGTCAACTGCTCCAACGCCGGGAGTCCTTCATTTAGCCTCAGCCACACAACTGCTGCCGCAGACAGCGGTTTGATCGAAGCTCCGACAGCAGTGACAGCTGCCGACGGAAATGCCTGCAACCAGCGCGGCAATGCCTCCCCCGACGGAGACACGAAGAGATGCTGAGCACGACGAGGCGACTGCGACGGCACTACATTCATCGCTCAGTCAGCGCCCCCTGCTTGGCTCTGAGCACCGGCTTCAGCAGATAAGCAAGGATGCTCTTCTGCCCGGTGATGATATCCACCTCGGCCACCATACCGGGGATGATCGGCAAATTGGCACCAAGAGAGGACTTGTTGGTACGCACCTTGACGAGGAAAAATGTGTTCCCTTTTTCATCGGTGATCGAGTCTGCGCCGATATGCTCCAGTTTCGCCTCAAGGCCACCATATGTGGAAAAATCATAGGCCGTGAACTTAACCATGGCCGGCTGGCCGGGACGCAAAAAAGCGATGTCCTTCGGGGCAACCTTGGCTTCCAGAATCAATGCATCATCGAGCGGCACAACCTCGATCAAGTCTCTGCCGGGCTGTACAACCCCACCCACCGTATTCACCAGAAGCCGCTTGACGGTACCCTTGACCGGTGATCGCACTGCAGCGTGCTTCACCTTGTCGGCGAGCGCCACTCCACCTTCGGTAAAGGCGTTGAGTCTGGCCATGGTGTCGCCAAGATCCTTGCGCACTTCGTTGCGCGCATTCAACTCAACCTCTTCGATCTTGCGCGACGCCTCCGCCATCGCCGCCTGCGAGCGCAATATCTGTGTTGCGGCCATGTCACGCTCTCCCCGGAAACGCGTCGTGTCTCGCTCCAGCCTCAGCAATTCGACTTCGGATACTGCCCCCGAATTGATCAAAGGTTTGGTAAGCGCCAATTCCTTGGCCGTAAGTTCATATGCTTGGGAGGCCTGTTCGCGTTTGACACGCATTTCCGAGAGTTCCTGCTGGCGCTGCACCAACTGCTGGCGAGCGATCGATATCTGTGCGTCGACGTTCGACCGCGCAGTTTCATACAGACGCTGCTCATCCTGAACCGTTTTCGGATCCTCAACCAGCACTTCCGGTGGAGGAACGAAAGGCAATCCTTCGGCCAAGGCACGCAAACGCGCCGCCTTTGCGGTCAACGCAAGGTACTGGGAACGATTCTCACGTACCGATGACTCAAAGCGTGTCGGGTCGACGCGCAATAAAATTTGTCCCGCTTCGACAACCTGACCTTCCGTGACGTTGATTTCAACCACGATCCCGCCATCCAGGCTCTGCAGTATCTGTATCTGGCTTGACGGAATCACCTTGCCGTCGGCCTTGGTGATCTCATCGACCAAGGCGACTGCCGTCCACATGACGAACAGCGCCAGTGCAATCAAGATGGTCCTGACCAATACACGAGCCCGCAGGGGTTCCTGGTGAATCATGAAGTAGTCGGCATCCTTGACAAAATCCGCCTCGCGAATTTCCGGATTTTCTTTCCAGTCGGCCAACCAGCGATCCACGCTCGGCTGTACCCGCAACCGGATCACTTCGAGCCAGTTCCGAACGCCGCCAATCACGCCCAGGAATCGTTGCGCCCAAGCCTCAACGCTCATGTCGCCCTCCCCACCCGCCCGGCCTGGAGCGACTCGACCACCTGTTTCCGGGGGCCATCGGTCACGATCTTGCCGTCGTCGATAACAATCATTCGCTCAGCCAGATCAATCAAACTCATGCGGTGGGTCACGATGATCATGGTCTTGTGTTGCATAAAGCGACGCAGGCTTTCCTTGAACTGGCTTTCCGACGTGAAGTCCATGGAACTGGTCGGTTCATCGAGCAGCAACACCGGTGGATCAAGCAGTACAGCACGAGCGATGGCAACGCCTTGGCGCTGACCGCCGGACAGCGAAGCGCCGCGCTCCCCGATTACCATGTCGTAACCTTCGGGGTGCCGATTGACGAAATCCGTCAGACCGCCGACTTCGGCCGCTGTAACGATTGCCAGATCGTCGGCGTAAGGAGCACGCAAAGCAATATTGTCGCGAAGGCTGCCGTAAAACAGCAGCGTATCCTGCTCGACATACCCGACATTGCGCCGCAAATCGGCAGGATCCAGCTGTCGCAAATCGACGCCATCGAGGAAAACCGCCCCTTCCGTTGGCTGATAGAGCCCCAGCATCAGCTTGTGCAAAGTGGTCTTGCCCGATCCGACCCGTCCCAGCACAACCACTCGTTCGCCAGGCCTGATGCGAAACGAAATGCCGCGCAACACTTCTTGAGTGTGGCCGGGATAAGAAAAACTGACATTACGAAATTCGATTTCACCGCGAATTTCGGGGCGATGAATAAACGAACTTTCCTCCGAGCGCTCGCCCGGCGTCGTCATGGTCGTCTCCAACGCAGAGAGAGCCATTTTGGCATTCTCGAACTGCATCAACAAACCCACCACCTGGCCCAATGGCGCCATGGCGCGCCCAGCAAGCATGGTGCAGGCAATCAGCCCGCCCATTGTGAGCCAACGCTCATGTATCAGATAGACCCCGCCGATGACTATCGTCAGACTGACCAGTTGCGTCAGCGTCGCGGCTCCATTCATCGCGGATGAGGAAAGCAGTCGCAGACGGGCGCTGGTCCGCGCCAGGAACGCCGCAGTCTTTTCCCACTTTGCCTGCATCAGGCCCTCGGCTCCGTTGGCCTTGATCGTTTCCAGGGCCGTCAGGCTTTCCACCAATGTGGCATTACGCAAGGCCGCGGCGCGAAAAGTTGTTTCCGACAGTTCGCGCATCTTGTACTGGATGACGTAGCTATAGATCAGCACCCCGATGATGCCGAGGATGGGCAGAACCACCAGTGGCCAGGAGATCCAGAGAATGACCAATAGAAAAAGTATCGCAAACGGCAGATCGATCACGGCGGTCACGGTGGCCGAGGCGATGAAATCCCGTACGGTTTCAAACGAACGCAAATTGGACGCGAAGGACCCCACCGATGCCGGACGATCGGCCAACCGCATGCCCAACACGCGCTCCATGATCAGAGCCGACAACTTCAGGTCGATCCGGGAACTGGCCAGATCGACAAAGTGTCCCCGCAACAAGCGGATGGCGTAGTCGACACCGAGCACCAGCAACAATCCGCCAGCCAACATCCACAGCGTCTCGACCGCGTTATTGGGTACCACGCGGTCATACACGTTCATAGTGAATATCGGCATCGCCAGCGCAAAAACATTCACCAGAGCGGCGGCGCCGAGAATATCGCGATAGACCGGTAACTGTTCCGTGATCGCGCCCCAAAACCAATGCCGCTGGGCGACTTCGACTACTTCCGGCGTGCGCTGATCGAAGCGGAAATGTGGCCGGGCAAACAGCGCAATGCCCGCATAGCGTGCCGCCAGAGTTTCACGCGGCAGCAATACCGCACCTTGTGCAGTATCCGGGAACAGCAATCTGGCGTTGCCGCCGTCCTCGTCCCAGTCCAGCAAAATGCAGGCTTCATTGCCATTGAGCAGCAGGATAACCGGCAGCAAGGCCACGTCTATCTTGTCCAGAGTACGCCGTACCAGCTTGCTGGCGAACCCCGCCCGCTGCGCCGCACGAACAAACAGGGAAGGCGTCAGTCCCTCGGCCGGGAGAGGCAAACCAGCCGTCAGTGCCGCGTGGGTACTTGGTCGTCCATGTATGCGTGTCAGCTCGACCAGGCAATCAAGCAGGGGATCGTGGTGAAGCAAATCCTCGCGGACCCCGTCAACTCGCGCGTACAGCCCGAGACGCCGCTCCGGACCGGCATAGCCCGGATCATCGCCTTTACGGCGATCGGCACCGTCCCACGTGGCACTCGGACTCATGTCCGCCTCGCTTCAGGCCGTCGAAAAGCTCGCGCGGATCCATCCATATAAGATTCCCGCCAATACTGTACAGAGAAGTATGGATTATGCCTTCAAACCTTCCGGTCGCGAGTTGCCGCGCATAAGGCGTCGAATTATTATTTTATGTCAAATCGATTAGTGGCGAGTCGCACTGTTACACCGTTGTGCAGCCTGAGCAGCGCCAACTGGACAATGGCCATCCACTCGTTCGCAGAACGACCTGATGACGGGCTCAAACGCGGGGTGCGAAAGCGCCCGTCATCAAACGATCTCAGCCCGCCAGTGCCGCCTTGATCTGTTCCAGCGTAGACGGATCGTCGATCGTGGTCAGATCACCCGCGTCGCGTCCTTCGGCCAGCGCCTGAATCGACCGACGCAACATCTTCCCCGAGCGCGTCTTGGGCAGGCCCGTGACGAAGTGAATCCGCTTCGGCCGCGCAATGGCACCCAGACTGTTGTCGACCGCTTTCTTGATCTCCGCCTCCAGCGCCGTACGCAATTCAAGGGTGGCAACCCGGGCCGCGTCCTTGACCACGACGAAGGCGACCGGTTCCTGGCCCTTCAACTGATCATTGACGCCCACCACCGCGACCTCGGCGACCGCTGTGTGGCCTTGTACCGCCTCTTCGATCTCGCGGGTGCCAAGACGATGGCCGGCAACGTTGATGACGTCATCGGTGCGACCGAGAATGTAATGATAGTTCTCCTCGTCCCTGATGCCCCAGTCAAAGGACGAGTAGACCAGCGGCTCCTTGAACAGACTGAAATAGGTACTGACAAAGCGCTCGTCGTCGCCCCACACGGTGGACAGGCAACCCGGCGGCAGCGGCGGCACGATGCCGACGATGCCCTTTTCATTGGCGTCGCACACCGTGCCGTCTTCGCGGAAGATGCGCAAGTCGTAGCCATAAACCGGGAAGCTCGGCGTGCCGAATTTGATCTTGGTGTCCTCGACGCCGGGCACGGCGGACAGCATCGGCCAACCGGATTCGGTCTGCCAGTAGTGGTCGATCACCGGCAACTTCAATTCGCCCATGATCCATTCGTGGGTCGGCTGGTCCAGCGGTTCGCCGGCGAGGAACAGATGCTTCAGCGAAGACAGGTCGTACTTGTGCAGCCAGCTGTTGTCGCTTTTCTTCAGCACGCGAATCGCGGTAGGCGCCGAGAACATGACGCTGACCTTGTACTTTTCGACCAGTTGCCACCAGATTCCGGGGTCCGGACGGATCGGCGTGCCTTCGTACATCACGGTGCACATGCCGGCGATCAACGGGCCGTAGATGATGTAGCTATGGCCGACCACCCAGCCGATGTCCGAGGTGGAGAACATGGTCTCGCCCTCGAAGCCGGTGAAAATATGCTTCATCGAAGATGCAAGGGCGACCGCGTAGCCGCCGGTGTCACGCTGCACACCCTTGGGCTTGCCCGTGGTACCCGACGTGTAGAGGATGTAGGACGGCTCGGAGGATTCCATCCAGACGCAGTCGACTTGAGCATCCATGTGCTGCGCCCGCAGGCCGGAGTAATCGACGTCACGCCCTGCAACCTTCGGAAAGTTCTGGTCAAGGCCGCGGTCGACCATCAACACCTTCTGCGGTGGGAACTCGGCCAGCTTGCAGGCCTCGTCGAGCAAATTCTTGTAGGGCACCGCCTTTCCGCCGCGCATGCCCGCATCCGCCGACACGATCAGCCTGGGCTTGGCGTCGTCGATGCGAGTCGCCAGGGAACCCGAAGCGAAACCGCCGAACACCACCGAATGGATGGCACCGATGCGCGCGCAGGCGAGGATGGCAAAGGTCGCCTCGGCGATCATCGGCATGTAAATCAGGACGCGGTCGCCCTTGACCACGCCGAGCGACTGCATGATCGCCGCCATGCGCATCACTTCCGTCTTCAACTCGGCGAAGGTGTAGATCTTCTCCTCGTTGGTCTCGGTCGAGACATAGATCAGTGCGCGGTCATTGGGGCGCTTGGCGGCATGGCGATCGACGGCGTTGTAGCAAAGGTTGATTTCGCCGCCCGAGAACCACTTTACAAACGGCGGCTTGCTGTAATCGCGGATCGTCTGCGGCGGCTTGTGCCAATCGACAAGTTTCGCCTCGTCAGCCCAAAAGGCTTCGGGCTGCTCGATGGAACGCTTGTAGAACTCCGTGTATTTTCCCATGACATTCCTCGCTGATTTTTTCGGTAAGGGTAAATGCTTGCTGACTTCAGGCCGCGATATTGACCACGACACGGCCCTTGGCCCGCCCCTGGATGTAGTCGTCAAAAGCCGACGGTAAATCGGAGAACGCAATGTCGCGAATCATCCGGTCCGAGCCGGGTGCCAGATGGGCTGGACGCATGTCCGTCGCAAGGTGTCGCCAGACTTCCGCCCGCTGCGCCATCGGGCAATTCACCGAATCGATTCCGAGCAGACTGACGCCGCGCAGGATGAAGGGCATGACCGTAGTGTTCAAGCTGAAGCTTGCGGCGAGGCCAATCGAGGCCAGTGTTCCGCCCACCTGCATGGTGCTGGCCATCCAGGCCAGCACATCGCCGCCCAAATTGTCGACCGCGCCGGCCCAGGTTTCCTTGCCCAGCGGCTTGATCTTCGCCAGATCGAGCGACTGACGCAGCAGAACCTCCTTGGCCCCCAGTCCTTTCAGATAGTCGCTTTCGGCGTCCTTGCCGGTCAGGGCGACGACGTGATAGCCGCGCTTGGCAAGGATCTCGATCGCGATGCTGCCGACACCGCCGGTGGCGCCCGACACCACCACCGGTCCCTTGTCCGGGGCCAATCCGTCGTGCTCCATGCGTACCACCGCGAGCCCTGCCGTGAAGCCTGCCGTACCCAAGGCCATGGCGTCGTGCAGGGAAAGGCCGGGCGGCAGCTTGACTACCCAGTCGGCCGGCAGGCGCGCCTGTTCCGCGTAACCGCCGTGGTGTGCCACGCCGATATCGTAGCTGGTGGCCAGGATCTCGTCGCCGGTCTTGAAACGGGGATCCGTGCTGACTTTTACGCGGCCGGCAAGATCGACGCCGCCGATGCAGGGAAAGCGCCGAATGATGCGCCCCGCCCCGGTCGCCGCCAGGGCGTCCTTGTAGTTGATGCTGGAGTGAGTCACGTCGATGGTGACTTCGCCGGGGTCAAGTTGCGATTCGTCCATATCGACGAATCGACTGACAATCTTGCCTTCCTCCTGATTGATCAGGTAAGCCTTGAAACTCACGGTAATCTCCTCGAATTCGAGCTGTGACAGCGCCCGATTTTATTGTCGTATTCGTACTGGAGCGGTCGATTATAGACAGACGAGACTTACAAGACCCTGAATCGGCATGTAATGTGGCGTTTACAGCCTATCCCGGTCGGGGCTATAGTCCGCCCCCATGCAAGGCCTACCCATCCATCCGGTGAGAGTTTTTCTGCTCGCCGCCGTACTGATCTCCCCCTGTGTTCATGCCGACGAACCGATTCTGGTTCCACCGCCATCGCAGGTCTCGTTCGTGGACCGCGCCACGGCAACTGCGCAGGGGGCCATCGATCAGGCCAAGGATCTGCTCGGCATCCGCTATCGGCACGAGCCGGTTTGCCCATGCGCCGCGTAGTGGCGGACATGTCCGCATCGAGGATCTGAACGCGGGCTACTGGAAAAAGCGCTTCGAATGGAGCTCGTCGCGTTAATCCCGACCAGCCATAGCACCCGTCTGGATACCAGCCACGCGCTGGTTTTATTTTGACTTGCCATTGAGAATGATTCTTAATACAATCCTCAAGAATCTCAACTCGGCCAGGAACTGAACCCTATGAAACTATCCCGCCTGCTTCTCGCCTTGCTTGCTCTCGGCGCAACTGCCACTGCCTCGGCGCAGGAAAAAGTCCTCAATCTCTACTCGGCCCGCCATTACCAGACGGACGAAGCGCTCTATGCCAATTTCACCCGGCAGACCGGCATCAAGATCAACCGCATCGAAGCCAAGGAAGACGAGTTGCTCGAGCGCATCCGCAACGAGGGCGCCAACAGTCCGGCCGACATTTTCCTCACCGTCGATGCGGCGCGCCTGGCCAAAGCGGATGAGCTGGGCCTGTTCGCGCCGGTCAAGTCGAAGCTGCTGGAAGAACGCATTCCGCCCAATCTGCGCAGCCCGGACTGGTTCGCCTTCTCGACCCGCGCCCGCGTCATTGTTGCCAACAAGGAACTGGTCAAGGCCGAAGACGCACAAAATTACGAAGACCTCGCCAGCCCCGCGTTGAAGGGCAAGGTCTGCTCGCGCTCGGGCAGTCACCCTTACAACATCTCGCTGATGGCCTCATTGATCGCGCATCTGGGGGAAGCCAAAGCCGAGGAATGGGCGCGTGGCGTGGTCGCCAATTTCGCACGCTCGCCGAAAGGCGGCGACACCGACCAGATCAAGGCTGTCGCCGCCGGCGAATGCGGCGTGGCGGTGTCCAATAGCTACTACCTGGCCCGTCTCCTGCGCTCCAACAAGCCGGAAGAACGCCGCCTGATGGAGCGCGTCGCCATCATCTGGCCAAACCAGAAAAGCTTTGGCGCGCACATCAACATCTCCGGCGGCGGCATGCTGAAGACGGCCCCGAACAAGGAATCCGCGGTTAAGTTCCTCGAATACCTGGCCAGCGACGATGCGCAGCGCTACTTCGCCGATGGCAACAATGAATGGCCCGCCGTCGCCAGTGTCGCGGTAAAGAATCCGGCACTGGAAGCCATGGGCAAGTTCAAGGCCGACAGTTTGCCGGTGGCCACCCTGGCGAAGAATTCGGCGACAGCACAGCGTATTTACGACCGCGCCGGCTGGAAGTAGCCACTATCGATCGGCCTCCAGGCGCAAGGAGGCCAATTCATTCACCGTGGCGCCAGCGCCAACTCTTGGTGGCCACTGTTGATCTGAACGAAACAATCTGTTCCCGGACCGGGATTTCTTGCCAGGACGAATGTCCCTATAGTCGGCACTTCGCCAACAAGAACCGGAGAACAGAATGTCCAAGCCTGAGATCGCCGCAAAAAGCCCCTTCGCCATTGACGTAGAGCAAGGCAAGGATTACTACTGGTGCGCCTGCGGCAAGAGCAAGTCGCAACCTTTCTGCGACGGCAGCCACAAGGGTTCGGAATTCAATCCGGCCAAGTACACCGCCGAGGAGAACAAGATTGTGTATTTCTGCGGGTGCAAGCACAGCGCCAACGGCGCGCTGTGCGACGGGAGCCACAAGTCGCTCTAGCAGGAACTGATTTCGCTGCGCCCGGCGGCAATCTGCCGGGCCAGCAGGATGATCGGCAGCAGGCCGACTGCAACGATGGCCAGTGCCGCGCTTGAAGCTTCGGCCAGGCGCTCATCGGCCGCCAGGGTAAAGGTCTGCGTCGCCAGCGTGTCAAAATTGAAGGGGCGCATCACGAGGGTAGCCGGCAGTTCCTTCATGACGTCTACGAACACCAGCAGCGAGGCCGTCAGCAGGCTGCCGCGCATCAATGGCAGATGGACGCGGCGCAGGGTTTCCCCCGGACCGCTGCCGAGGCTGCGCGCCGCCGACTCCATGCTGGGCGTGATGCGGCCCAATCCGGCCTCCACGGTCTGCAGCGCAATCGCCAGAAAACGCGCGAGATAGGCATACACCAGCGCGGCGATGCCGCCGGTCAGAATCAGTCCCGGATTGGCCCCGGTCAATTGCTGCCAGAGGCCGGCCAGCAAATGATCGAGCCGGGTCACCGGAATCAGCACGCCGACGGCGATCACCGAACCCGGTACCGCATAGCCAAGGCCGACAATGCGGCTCGCCAATCTTGGCAGCTTGTGCCCATCGCGCGCGGCGAAGCCGAGCAGCAGCGCCAGCAGTGCGGCCAACCCGGCGGTCAAAGCCGCCAGCGAAAAGCTGTTCCTCGCCAGCACCAGAAAGCGCCCGGTAAAGCTGCCGGCATCTTCGCCGGTTTCGCCCAGCGACAAACGCAACAGCAGCACCGCCGGCAAGGCGAAGCCGATCAGCACCGGAATTGCGCAGCCGATCTGCGCCAGCAGCGCATGCCTGCCGGTCAGCACCTGGCGCGTGGCGCGACGTCGACCGCTGCTGTCGTGATAGCGGGCGCGACCGCGACTGACGCGCTCCAGCAGGATCAGTAGCGCGACGAAGCCGAGCAGGGCCGCGGCAAGTTGCGCCGCGGCAACGCGGTCGCCCAGCGAGAACCAGGCGCGATAGATGCCGGTGGTGAAGGTTTCCACCGCAAAGTAGGCCACCGTGCCGTAATCGGCCAAGGTCTCCATCAATGCCAGCGCCATGCCGGCGGCGATGGCCGGACGCGCCAGCGGAATCGAGACGCGCCTGAACCCCTGCCAGGGATTCAGGCCGAGTGCGCGCGCCGCCTCGATCATGCCGCCGGCGCGTTCGAGAAAGGCGGTGCGCACCAGCAAGTACACATAGGGATAAAGCACGCAGGAAAACAGCACGATGGCGCCGCCGAGCGAACGTACATCGGGAAACCAGTAGTCGCCCTTTTTCCAGTCGAAACTCTCGCGCAGCCCGGTTTGTATGGGACCGACGAACTGCAGGAAGTCGGTATAGGTATAGGCCAGCACATAGGCCGGCATCGCCATCGGCAGCAGCAGTGCCCATTCCGCAATGCGCCGGCCGGGAAAGTCGTTCAAGGCCACCAGCCAGGCGGCCCCGGTGCCCATCGCCGCGACGCCGATGCCGACCCCAAGGCAGAGCCAGACCGAATTCGCCACATACTCGGGCAGCACGGTGCTCATCAAATGACGCCAGGTTTCTCCGGTGCCGCCGGTGAGCAAATTGGCGCCCACGGCGAGCACGGGCAGCGCGACCAGAACAGCGAGCGCGAAGGCGAAGGCGGAAAGAGGTGAGGTGGAGAATGGGCGGGACACGGCCGGCCGATTATAATTGAGACTCATTCTCTACAAGCCGCAATCTACGCGACGATCATGTCATTGCTCGAAGTAGACCGTGTCAGTCATGCCTACGGCAAGCAAGCCGTGGTGCGCGATTTGTCGTTCGACCTGGCGCCGGGGGAAATCGCCTGTCTGCTCGGATCTTCGGGCTGCGGCAAGACCACCATGCTGCGGCTGATCGCCGGCTTCGAAATGCCTGCGGCGGGCAGCATCCGCCTCAACGGCGTCACGATTGCCAGCGAAAAAACCCATATCCCCGCCGAAGCGCGACGCATCGGCATGGTGTTTCAGGATTACGCATTGTTCCCGCATCTTTCGGTAGCCGACAACATCGGCTTCGGCCTGCGCGGACAGTCGGCGTCGGAGCGACGCCAACGCGTCGACGAAATGCTGGAACTGATCGGACTGGCCAAACGCGGCGAGCGCTATCCGCACGAACTGTCCGGCGGCCAGCAGCAGCGCGTGGCGCTGGCCCGCGCGCTGGCGCCGCAACCGCATCTGCTGCTGCTCGACGAGCCCTTCTCCAATCTCGATGTCGAACTGCGCGAACGCCTCTCGCTCGAAGTCCGCGACATACTCAAGCGCGCCGGCATGGCGGCGATCCTGGTCACCCACGACCAGCACGAAGCCTTTGCCGTCGCCGACGTGGTCGGCATCATGCGCGAAGGCCGGATCGAGCAGTGGGACACGCCCTACAATCTCTATCACCGCCCCGCCACACGTCACGTTGCCGATTTCATCGGCCAGGGCGTGTTCCTGCCCGGCGAGGTATTGTCGCGCCAGGTCGTCGAGGTGGAACTGGGCCGGCTCGATTCGGAAGTTCCGATGGATTGCGCGTCGAGCTGCTTAGAGTGTCAGCGCGGCTGCCGGCTCGACGTGCTTCTGCGCCCCGACGACGTAATTCACGACGACGCCAGCGAAGTGAAGGCCGAAGTCGTCGCCAAGGCTTTCCGTGGCGCGGAATTTCTCTACACGCTGCGCCTGGCCTCGGGCGCCCAGGTACTCTCGCTGGTGCCGTCCCACCACAACCATGCGATAGGCGAAAGCATCGGCATCCGGCTCGATGTCGATCACGTCGTCACCTTTCCCCAGGGCCGATGATTCCCTGGCTGCCCGAAGCACTCCTGTTCCCACCGGTGGCGAAGGCGCTCACCGAACCCAACGGCCTGCTCGCCGCCGGCGGCGACCTGAGCCCGCAGCGACTGCTCGCCGCCTACCGGCGCGGCATCTTCCCCTGGTTCTCGGCCGGTGAACCCCTCCTGTGGTGGAGCCCCGATCCACGCATGGTGCTGTTTCCCGAGGAGCTGAAGATTTCACGCTCCCTGGCCAAGACACTGCGCAATGCCGACTACCAAGTGCGCCTCGATACCGCCTTCGGCGACGTGATCCGCGCCTGCGCCCGCAAGCCGCGCGAAGGGCAGTCCGGCACCTGGATCACGCGCGAGATGCAGCAAGCCTATCGCGAGCTGCACCGTCTGGGCTATGCCCACAGCGTGGAAACCTGGGTCGACGGCAAACTCGCCGGCGGCCTCTACGGCATCGCCATCGGCCGGGCCTTCTACGGCGAATCGATGTTCGCCGATGCGCGCGATGCCTCGAAGATCGCCCTCGCCCATTTGTGCGCTTACCTCAAACTGCGCGGATTCGGCATAATCGACTGCCAAATGGAAACCAGACATCTCGCCTCGCTCGGCGCCCGCCCCATCCCCCGCTGCGACTTCGCCGCACGGCTAGAGGCCTTGTGCGCGCACGGCGATGCACCGGGACCCTGGCCGGCGGCGGCGATCGACGGTCATTTCAGGCAACGGCCATGACGCACCCATGACACACCTTCGCGACCTGCCGCCGTTCCCGCTGTTGCAGTTCTACGCCACCGCCCCCTACGGCTGCTCCTACCTGCCTGGACGCGTCGCCCGCTCCCAGGTCGCCACGCCCACCCACCTGATCGACAGCGCCACCTATAGCGAACTGGTGCGCGCGGGTTTCCGGCGCAGCGGCGTGTTCACCTACCGACCCTATTGCGATGCCTGCCGCGAATGCCAGCCGGTGCGGCTCAACGTCGCGGAGTTCGTCCCCAACCGCAGCCAGCGCCGCGCCCTAGCCCAACACGCCGGGCTCGTCGCACGCGAATGCAGCCTGACGTTTCGCGAGGAACACTATCAGCTCTACCAGCACTACCAGGCCACGCGCCACTCGGGCGGCGGCATGGATCAGGACAGCCGCGACCAGTACGCCCACTTCCTGCTGCAGACCCATGTCGACAGCCGCCTGATCGAGTTTCGCGAAAACGGCATCCTGCGTGTCGTCAGCATCATCGACGTGCTCAGCGACGGGCTCTCGTCGGTCTATACGTTTTACGACCCCGACGTCACCAATGCCAGCTACGGCACCTTCGCCATCCTTTGGCAAATTGCGCAGTGCCAGCATGTGGGCCTGCCCTGGCTGTATCTCGGCTACTGGATTCGCGACAGCCGCAAGATGGCCTACAAGTCGCGTTTCCGTCCGCTCGAAGCGCTGCGCCACGGCAAGTGGCAGCCGATCGAGGAATAGCCGCAAGAGTTGCCGCTGGCGACACGGCGACGACCGCCAAAAAGGCGCGCCTATCGCGCCGTGGCCGTCTCGCGCCGCCGATAGCCACGCCAGGCCGGCCAGATCGCCGCGCCTAAGACCAGCACGACCAGTAGCAAGGGCCACAGCAGCGGACGATTCCACTCGGCGCGGCGCTGCGCGCGCAAAGCCGCATCGACCCGCTGATACTTGAGCGTGTTGTGGCCGACCTTGCTCGGCTTGCGGTTGGTCAGCCAGGCATGGCGCAGGGTGTAATCCTTCGGATGAAAGCCCCAGACCCAGGGCGCGTCATGGCGCAGGATATCCGTCATGCGATCGATCAGTTCCTGCCGCTGCGGACCGCTTTCCATGGCTTTCATGCGCTCGAACAGGCGGTCGTACTCGGGATTCTCGTAGTTCGCCGCGTTCTCGCCGGTATGCCTGACCTTGCCCTGCTTGCCATGCAGCAGGAACATGAAGTTTTCGGGATCCGGATAGTCGGCATTCCAGCCGAAATAGAACAGCTGCACCGCGCCCTTGCGCACCTTTTCCTGGAAGCGGTTGTAGTCCGTGCTGCGCACCACCAGTTGCGCGTCGATCTTGGCGAACTGCTTGTTGAGCCAGTCGATGCGGGCCTTGGCGCCGACCCCGGTGGCCGTCGTATCGAGATTGATCACCAGCGGCTCACCGGTTTTCGCATCGCGACCGTTGGGCCACCCTGCCTCGGCCAGCAAGCGCCTGGCTTCGGCGATCGGCTTGCGCCGGGCATGGCCGTCGGCCCAGTCGTACATGTGCGGATTGATGCCGGGCGAGCCTTCGCGATGACCGAAAATACCCGGCGGAATCGGACCCTGCGCGGCAACGCCGCGACCGTTCTGGAAAATCGAAATGAACTCTTCCTGGTCGATCGCAATGGAAATCGCCTGGCGCAGTTTGCGCGCGGCCTCCGCCGTCTTCGGATCGGTACCGCCGACCAGTGGATCCAGCCAGTTGAAGCCCATGTAAAAGCTCGATGTCGCCACCGAGGTGGTCAGCACGATGCCCTGCGCCCGCATCTCGTCCGACAACGTGATCTCACCGGCAGTAACCTGCACTGCCTGGTCGAAGGCATCCGAGGATATTCCAGATGCATCGTAATAGCCCTGCAGGAACTTGTTCCAGTAGGGTATTTGCTCCTTCTCGCGGGTGAACACCACCTTGTCGATGAAGGGCAGCGGCTGGCCGCAGTCCTTCAGCAAGCCCTCTTTCGCATCCTCCGTTTCGCCTTCGCAGGGATAGTCTTCCTGGCGGAAGTTCGGGTTTCGCTCCAGCACCATGCGCGCATTCGGATTGTTCTCGGTCAGCATGTAGGGACCGGTGCCGATCGGATACCAGTCAAGCGTCAGGTTCTTCTCCGCCATGCCCGGCTGGCTGTGGAACTTGTCCGCTTCCCAGGGCATCGGCGCAAAAAAGGGCATCGCCAGCCAGTACAGAAACTGCGGGTACTTGCCCTTGACCCGAATCCGGTAACGGTAGCGGTCGATGACCTCGGCACCATCCAGAGGGTGCTGCCGCAGGTCGATCCAGGGCTGCTCCTTCACGGCTTTCAGGCGCTGCGCAAGATCGCCCAAACCGACTACGTAGTCGTTCATCAGGCCGAAAATCGGCGAATGCAGCCGCGGATGCGCCAAACGCTTGAGGCCGTACACGTAATCCTCGGCCGTCAGCTCTCGCGTGTCGCGCTGGGTGAAGTCCGCCAACGTGCCGAGTTCCGCCAGTTGCGCGGGCGACAGCGCATGGTAGGCATAGTCGCCCGAAGCGGCGCGGGCAAAGGCGGGATGCGGCTGATAGCGGATACCCGGCTTGAGCGTGATCACATAATCGGTGAAGGCGATTTTTTCAGGATCGGTGCCGTCCGCCAGCGCGCGCCCCTGCGCGTCCAGATACCTCGCCTGCGGCACAGCCTCGGCGGTGGCGGCGATCAAGGTATAGGGCCGCTTGAGATAGTGATACTGCAACGGCGGCTCGTAAATCTGGCCGGTAAAGGTGATCTCGTCCTCACTGTAGGACTGCACCGGATCGAGATGCTTGGGCCGGTCGGTGAAGGCGCTGTAGAGGATATTCCTGCCGCGATCCCCCGCCGGATAGGGGTCGTTCCAGGCATCACCGCAGGCGGCGAGCAGCAGAACCAGAAGGCAGGAGAATACGCGACGCATGACGGCGAGTTTAGCTGATCCGCTATAATCCGCCGTCCGATTCAACCAAGGAAATGCGATGGGATTTCTCGCTGGCAAACGCATTCTGATCACCGGTCTGATCTCCAACCGGTCAATCGCTTACGGCATCGCCAAGGCCTGCCACCGCGAAGGCGCCGATCTGGCCTTCACCTACCAGAACGAACGTGTCCGCGATCGCATGGCCAAATTTGCCGACGAGTTCGGCTCCCAGGCGATCTTCCCCTGCGACGTCGCCGATGACGCCCAGATCGACGCCGTCTTCGCCGAACTTGCCAAGCACTGGGACGGTCTGGACGGCCTCGTGCATTCGATCGCCTTCGCCCCCAATGAAGCGATCGAGGGAGATTTTCTGGAAGGCATCTCGCGCGAGTCCTTCCGCATCGCCCACGACGTCTCCTCCTACAGCTATCCCGCGCTGGCCAAGGCCGCGCGACCGCTGCTGATGAAGGGCAAGAATCCCTCCCTGCTGGCGCTGACCTACCTCGGCGCCGTGCGCACCATGCCCAACTACAACACCATGGGCCTGGCCAAGGCCAGCCTCGAAGCCGCAACGCGCTACCTGGCCTTCTGCCTCGGCCCGCAGGGCATTCGCGCCAACGCGTTGTCCGCCGGCCCGATCAAGACCCTGGCCGCCTCGGGCATCGGCAATTTCGGCAAGCTGCTGGCCTACAACGCGCACCACGCACCACTGCGCCGCAACGTCACGATCGAGGAAGTCGGCAACGCCGCCGCCTTCCTGCTCTCCGACCTCGCCAGCGGTATCACCGGCGAAATCCTCTATGTCGATGGCGGTACACACACCACGGCCATGGGCAACGCGGATCCGCTGCCGGGTTAGAGAAACTTGCGTGAAAAAACAAAAGCCCCGCATCGCGGGGCTTTTGTTTTCGGCGCGTAATCGGGTCAACGATCCTTGCTTTCCAGCGCGGCCTTGTTGATTTCCACGGGATGTTTTTCTTTCAGGGTCGACATCCAGGCCGCGAACTCTTCCTCGGCGACAAAGCGGGCGTATTGCTGGGCCAGGGCACGTGCGCGCGGATCATCCTTGCCGTCTTCGCCTGTCTTGACCGCCGTGATGCGATACAGCGCATAACCCTTGCCGGGGAATGCCACACCGGTGTGGGTCGGCAGTTTCCCGGCATCGGCCTTGAACACGGCACGCACGGAATCGGCCGGCAGGCCTGGCGCCGCAGTGCGACTCACGCTGCGTGCAGGCGACCATTTCAACTCGATCGTCTCGCCTTTGGCCAGCCGGGCCAACTTTTCCTCGCCATCCTTGATCGCCAGCTTTGCCGCTTCCTCGCCAATCAGCCGCTTCTCGATGTCGGCCTTGACCGCGTCCAGCGGCTGCAGGGCGGCCGGCTTGTGCTCCAGCACGCGGGCCGACACCAGCGTACCCGATGCAATTTCGACCGCATCGGTGTTGCGCTTGTTCTTCAACCCATCGTCGCTGAACAAGGCGGCGGCGAGCTTGGCATTATCGAAGGGTGCCGGCAATTTGCCGCCCCTGGCAAGCCAGGTCGTCTGGCGGATTTCCAGTTTCCATTTTTCGGCAGCCGGCTTAAGACTGTCGGCCTGCTCATAGACCATGTTGCCGAATGCTTCCGCAGCCTCGGCATACTTCTTCATGCCTGCTTCGCGCTTGAGTTCGGCCAGGATTTCCGCCCTGACTTCTTCGAGCGGCTTGACGCGCTCGGGACGCACGCCGGTGACGCGAATGATGTGATAACCGAAATCGGACCGCACGACCTCCGAGGTCTGGCCTTCCTTGAGGCTGAAGGCGGTGTCCTCGAATGCCTTGACCATCGCGCCGCGCCCGAACCAGTCGAGATCCCCACCCTTGGCGGCAGATCCCGGATCCTGGGAACTCTGCCTGGCCAGCTTGGCAAAATCGCCTGGCGTTTTGCGCAACTGCGCCAACAACTCATCGGCCTTGGCCTTGGCTGCCTTGACTTCGGCGTCCGGCGCATCCTTGCCTGCGGAAATCAGGATATGGCTGGCCCGTCGCGTCTCGGCGGCCTTGTAGCGATCGGCGTGCGACTGATAATAGGCCTTGACTTCCTCGTCACCGACCACCGCCTGCGCCGTCAGCGCCTCCTGGCTCAAGCTCAGGAACTCGGCACGCACCTGCTCCGGCAATTCGAACTGCTTGCGGTTTGCCTCGTAGTACTGCTGCACCGCATCGGGCACAAGCTTGACCTGGCTGCTGTAGGCTTCCGGCAGCAGCAGCAGTTCACCGACCTCGCGCCGCTCCAACTGGGTGGCCAACCAGCGTCCGGCCGCGGCGCGGCCCGTAATGCCGGCTTCGGTCACCGGCAGCATCAACTGCTGCATGGCCATGTCCTGGCGCAGACGAGCTTCGAACATTTCCTTGCTCATACCCTGGGCGGCAACCAGCGCCTCGTAGCGCTCGTTCGAGAATTTGCCATTTTCCTGCAGGGAGGGGACGCCGGCAATGAACTGGACCAGTTGTTCGTCGCCCACCGCCAACCGGGCAGTCCTGGCCTGCTCCGCGAGCAAGCGCTGGGTGATCAGCGAATCGAGCACGGCGCGACGCATCTGCGGCGTTTCGAACAGCGCCGGATCGACCTTGGTACCCAGCTGTGAACGCATCCGGTCCTGCTGTTCGCGCATGGCCGACTGCAATTCCTGTTGCGTGATCTTGCGCCCACCGACGCTGGCAATGTTGGCATTGACGTCCGCATTGCGGACAAAGGAATCAACGCCCCAGAACGCAAACAGCAGCGTGATCAGTGCGAGGAAACCCTGGGTGATTTTCTTGTTGTTGCGAATGATATCGAGCATGCGCTGTAAACCCTAGATGCGACAAAGGCGAACCGCTGTTCGCCTTTGTTCGGTGGTGGTGCTGACGGGGTCGAACCTAGCCGGAAACAGTTGCTACCACTGGCCTAGCCAAACAACGTCAACAACAATACCGTCAAATATACCGTCGGCGAAGATCGGTAGCCTTTTGTCAATGGGCAAATTATAGCAGTGAGGGGTTATCGTTTTGGGACGGATGCTTGCTATTGCGTAGCCATCTGCCGCCGTGCCGCCAGCGCCGACTTTCACCACAAACTGACCACCGGCAACGCCGGGCAGCGCCCGCGCCCTCCGGCGCGGAAGCGATCCAAGCCACCCACGCGAAGCGCCAAGCTAGCCACGCCGAGCGCAGCGAGCCGAAATGGCCATTGTCCGGGCTGGGGCGCAAGACATAACCGACCATTACCCGAACCCGCAGGGCGCGCAGCGGTAGGCTGGGGAGGGAGCGAAGCGGAAGGGGCCACGGCCTACTTTGGGTAATGCGCGGTTATGTTCAATCGCTTGCGATTTACCCCTGCCCGGCTGCGTGACAATCGAGCGCAGCGAGCACCCTGGTGGATTCAATCCAACAGACGCGAAGCGCAGACCGGGCTTGCTTTTGACTGGCAATCCCGCGCAGCGGGTTTGCCTTGGCCGTGTGCGACCTGCGGAATGGAGCAGGAATGAGGTGGGACGCGGCTGGGTTTGCCGCGTAGCCGCCGAATGGATGCGCAATGCAGCAGGTGGCACGGTCTTGAACTTTGCAGCCTGACACGCCCCGCCAGCGCAGCCGTCCGCTTCACCACAGGTAAGCGGCGGCGGGCCACGGAGTGCAGGAGGTCGAGCAGCGGTGTTGCCACCCACTGACCACCGGCGCAGCCGGCCAGCGAGCGCGCCATCGGCGCGAAAGCGGCCCACCACCACCCTGACGCGGCGCAAGCGGAAGAGCCGTAGCCGGTTAGGCGCCTTCTGCCCGCCGGCCCCGCAGGGCAGGCTCTGAAGCGGTGCGCCGCGCTAACTGAGCATCTACCAGCGTAGCCGACGAAGCCATGAGCGAAGCTGATGGCACCGGCGGCGGGCAGACGGCACAGTGCTAGGCCCCGGCAAAAGTCGGCGCTGGCGACACGGCGACGGCAGGAGAGGCAAAGCCGTGACGCAGCTTCACCGCGTGACGGCGTGGTGGAGTACCCGGCACGGTAGGCGCCTGCAAGCCGCAAGCTGGCGAGCGGCCTTATGCTGGCCTGCGCAGTGGCGCAGCGGCGGCGGGGCGGGAGCAGCGGCGGTGAGCGAAGGCACAGAGCCGTGGCGCGGCTGTATGCGCGACGGCGGGCGTCAAGTACGTGACGCGGTAGCGATGGCGCGGGGCTTGCGGGTTCTTTGCAAGCGCCGTGACTGAGCGGGTAGCTGGAGCGTGGCGCTCCAGAAAGTAGAGCGTCAGGCGGGGTGCACCGAACGATCAGGGATTTCGGAAAAAGATTTCAGCACTTAAAAAGGAAGTCTCTTCGATTCGGCAGGAAACCGAATCCGAAGTGGCCTCCGTCATTTGGGGAGACGGGGTGAGGTAGGCGACCGAGTAAGTTCGTCTATATTTTTGCAAAAATTTGCACAGAGTTATATGTCTGCAGCATATTCTGCTCGATGGTATAGTGGCTTCACGGCCTCGATAGCGAGCTAGAAAGTCGGCTTGTTCTCCGCAACACTTGATGAGTCAACTCTTGAGCCGTCGCGCGACAGGTGTGAACGGCGTTAATGAAAAACGCAGGGAAGTCCCACAAGGACCGATTCACAGGGAGGATATAGACGATGTCACACGAGAGAAACTGTGTACGCACACCCTTAATACCCTCGGGAAGCGGACACTTGTACGCTTCAGGGAGGATATCCGCCCTGGTAAAGGAGTTGGAGCAATACACGGAAACCTCAGTGAGCGAGGGCAAGCCGCCCACCCAGGATTCTCCGACGCCATCGACTTCCCAACAAGGGGTTTCGGAAGTGACAGAAACGCTGTTGTCGAGTCGTTCGCACACCACGAAATAGCACACGCGGTAGTCGCACGGCTGCTGAGCGACGGAACGAAAAGACTAGGCATTCGTCGAGGACATACACAATGCAATTTGGCAATTAAATGGAAACCGAGAGAATCAGTTCGTTTTTAAAGGACTCGACACCCGTGAGCGCACCGCAAAAACCGTCTTCCAATACAACATGGATGACAGCCTTGAAAAAGGGAGCCGATCTTCTGAGTTCTTCAGCTGGGTCTTCGGAAAAGATTCCGTCGCACTTAGCGAACGAGCTTACCCGTCCGCACAAACCGGGAGAGCTTCACGTGCTGGGGACGCCAGCGTCGGCGAACGTGATAGGAAATTCGAAGAAGCGATAGGACTACGCCACAAAATTAAGGCATTTACTCGGATCGCTATCGCGTACCGTGGGTGCGCAGGTGCTCACACCATTCTCGCAACTGGTTAGCCACAAATGCGCGATCAGATGCCGCCAACTCGCCAATCAGCATAGCCAGTGCCGACATCTCATCAAGCGGGGCAGTCTCGGTGCGAGACAGCAGGGCACTTACATCAACGCGTAGCACCGTCGCCAGGCGATCCAGCGTGAGAAGTGATGGCAGGTTAACGCCACGCTCAAACCGCGAGATCGTTTCGCCATCAACCCGGACACGCTCGGCAAGCTGATCCTGAGTCCAGCCCAAGCTCTTCCGTCTATCTGAAATTCGCTTGCCAATGCGCTTGGCCAGCTTTTCTGATTCGCGCTTCTTGTCCGCCACCATGTTGTCCTCTCAATCAACAGGATGGAGGAGGCTGGCGGTTATGCACAGGGTATGTTATGTTGCTACGTTATTCCACAGATATGTGGCTTGCCATTTTGGAAATAGCGACTGCGAGAGTGATCCTATAAGAAGCGTCGGCACAGATGGAGTACCTGGCTTCACCGCTACTCTTGCCGTTTTCTCGTCTGGATTTGATCGACCGGCAAACCAAAAGCCAAGTTCTGCGCTGCTACGGAGGCATCACGATGGGAGTCGTATTCATCGCCTTGATTCAAGCCGTCCCCGTCTTCCTAGTCGGGTTTTTGACTGGAAACAGATGGGCACTAATTGTTGCCGCGATAGTTATGGCCGTAATCGCCGCGATGACAGGTAGCTCTCGTTTTCTATTTGCCGATCTCATCGGTGTTGGTCTAGCTGTAGTACTCGCATGGGCTGCAACAGGAAAGAAGTAGGCCAGCGCTGCTGCCGAGAGCCGATGCATCAGGCTCACCATCTGTCATGAGGCTGTTGGCGCTGAAATAGAAAGGGGGGATAGCAGAGCAACGCCATAGATACCAAGCAATTTAAAAACCTAGGGAGATGTGTCATGGGCTTCTTCGATTCGCCGGGAGAAAAGCTCTACAAGGAGATGGATAGAGCCGTCAATGACTTGATGTCCGTCAGCTCAGCCATAAAGGGAGAGATTATCGCTAAGACGCAAGCACTTATACCTCGCCTACAACAAGAGGCAGTTCGTTGGAGCAACGAAGGGAAGCTAAAGGCTGCACGCAATCTTCAGAAAGCAGCGAAGCAGCGTCGAGACTTCGATATTGCAGACTATGTCTCACTTTACTTCGCTGGCGCACATCAAGAAGCTAGCCTTTTACCTGACGACCCCCATGCCCAACACGTAAAGCAAACTATCGAAACATTATTGTCGAACGAGCTAGAAACGCAGAAACCATCTGCCTCTCGTCAGACTCAGAAGGCCTATGAATTGATAGCTATGTGCCTTGTGATTCCGATCAGCATCCACTATGGCCGCGCTGGGGACAGTTTGGGCGAATTTCTTCGCGACATTGAGTCTGACAAAAAAGATATTGCCTGGCGAATCTACTGCCTTGCATATGGAATAGTCGACGCACTGTCACAGCTGAGGGGAATTTCCCAAACTGAACATTTGGCTTTGGCAACCATGTTTTTTGCAACTGAAATGAATAAATCTATTGAGGAAGCTACCCATATAGTTGGCCGGCTAATCAAAATAACACCCGACGCGCCTCTATTTCGATTGATCTATCAGGGTGGCTTGGCGGTGTCGAAATATAGCGATAGTGAAGATTTAGCCGAATTCTATAATTTGGCCGACTTGCTTTCAGAATAATGCTATTGTCCTTCTTCCAATATAACCAGAGGGTTGCGCGGAACTTGCTAGCCAGTCGATAACTCATCATTCTCGATCTGCGCAACATTCAAGCCCGTGTCATTTCTGCCAAGTGCATAGACACGCTGCTATTTTTTCATCGCTAAATTGGGGGATCAAAATGTTCGGATTTGGCAAAGATGAAAGGCTAGCGAAGCTTCTTGCGCACGAGTTTTCCTCCGCCTTGGATATGTTCGATACTTGTGTAGCGTTGGCTGTTAAGTTGAAGATGGGTGAAATCCCAGACACGGGAGATCGCGATATGGCGATTTGGGCCGGCTTCATGAACGCTATTTGTCAAGAATATGGGGCCGAGCCGACGCTCGGATTCAAGGCCATCGGCATTCACTTTTCGCAGTACCGCGATGGAGAAGCAATCCTTGACCGCATAACTAAAGTTCAGTGTGATCCAGAATATCAGCACCTTGCACTGCAAGCTGCGCATGCGTGGGCAGACTTAAAGCGCACGGGCGACCCTTCTGGCCATTATTTAAGGCTTGCGACCACCTATGTGTCTTAGGCGCAGCAATTGCAATGCAGCTAAACCAACTAATATGCCGTGGCACTAGAGCACTTTCATCAGCGACCTTTGGCTGTGGTTACATGTAGATGCTGTAGTCATTGACCCTGATTTGTTTAAAACAGGGCTACTCACAATTCAATAGCTGTTCTGCTGCTTGTGGACGATGCGATAGATCGCTACCATATGCCTATCCCATCTGATTGTGAGCATTGCCATGGACATCGCCAAGCAAGTCGAACAAATTGCAGTCAGTACGTTTCTAGCAATCTTGCGCGCCACCACTGAGAACAACGGCGGGTTCAAAATGCTGATCACCGCTACGGTGGATGGCGGCGCAAAGCCGCTACTACTGATTGGCACCGCGCACGGCGGCATCGAGGATGGGCACGTCGTCGCGGTGCTGAACCCCGACAAGGAACTTTGCGACGAGCTTCAAGCCTGCTGTGGCTATACGCCGTTCATCCTGAAAGAGATCGTCGCCAAGCGGTGCGACATGATGGTGCACGTCGGCGTCAGCGCCTACAGGGACAAGCCAGTCGACTATGTGACGACGTATCAGGCACAGAAGATCAAGCCGGCAAAATTCTTGGTGCGATAGCGTGGAAGCGAACCTGACTAGGCGGCAGGAGGTTTTTATCGCGGAATTCCTCGTCACGAGGAATGGCGCGGAAAGCGCGCGACGCGCTGGCTACAGCAGCAGAACGGCCAGACAGATGGCAACCGAGAACCTGTCAAAACCGTCTATAAGAGCCGCACTGGCAGTAAGGGAGGCGCAGCTAGCTGCGAGGCTGGCGCTGACCCGCCAAGGCGTGATTAAGGCCATTCTGGACGCAATCCAGACGGCCAAGGAACAGGGCGAGCCAGCGACTTGCATTCGAGGCTGGATGGTTGTGGCGAAAATGGCTGGACTGGATAAGCCAGAGCCACATCAAGACAGGCCGCTGTCGCCGGGCGCGGAGCGCATCAGGAGTAAGTTTGAAGCGATGTCGACGAGCGAGTTGCTGGAAATTCTCGCGGCCAAGGATGTGCCGGTGACGTAGCACCAGGTGAAATGCCCAGCGTAGGGTAGGCCCTGCCAACATCTCTCCCTTGGTGTGTTCTGCCAGTTGGTTCTCTTCAGCAGTTTGCGGTGCGCTTCAGTTGTCCCTCCCTATAGGGAGGGACTAACTGCGCCGCACGTGTGCGCGTATGTGCGCCGCTGCTCGGGGAATAAGCTGAGCGCAGCCGAAACCATTGCCAATAGGGGCGCCCCGGTGATTGCTGAAAATGATGGGCGTTGGCTGGAGCGCGCCACCGCGCAACCAGAGCGCAAAATATGCAAAATGAACTGACGCGCACATATCAGGAGGCGTCGCTCGGAGTCGGGGCAGGCTGCGTCGCTGCAAGTACCAGCCCCGTTGCTGGATGCCTGCTGGCGGTCTTCCAGCCCAGTTCACGCCCCGAAATAATGGTCTCATCCGCAACCATTGCTGACAGCGCATTCTTGGCACTCTGGAAGCTGATGTCGTTGAGCTTGCCTTCCTCACGCATGAGCTTCGGCAGGTAATTTCTCGCCTGCGGCGAATTGCTAGTCGAAATCTTGGCCTTGGTGAATTCACGGAGTGCATGGGCAACGACAGCCCTGGTCGCCTCATTGACCGCAAACGCTCCGCCGACACCGCAGCGCATCGTATGCAGGTAGCCGTCCTGCCACTGGAGGGTTACGCAGTCCAGCCCGGAATAGTTCGCCTTCTTGCGATGAAGTTCAAGCAAGTCATTGTCGCAACGCTTCAACCAGAGGCGTGTCCGTACTGCCGCCTCCCATGCGGTTGATCCGCTCCACTCGCTGCCTTCTGCTTTGGCGGTATGTCCCAGCAATAAAATACAGCAGCGGTGTTTCTGCGCCAGCCCCGCAAGCTCGTTACAGAAGACCGTCACCTGGTGGCGGTCTATTTCCATGCCTGCATAGACTTGGGCGATGTTGTCGATAATCAGCAGCACGGGTTTCTTTTCGGCGCACTCGGCGTCTATCAGATGCAGCAGTGCGGTCGGCGACGGGAAGTGCTGGGATTCGAAGGTAAAAAGCGTGTTGTTCTTTCCGACTCGGCCTTCAAGGAAGAGACCGGCAGGCGTGTCATCGAGTTTCAGGACAGCATTGATTTTTGCCTGGCGGCGACGTAGTTCGTCGTTGTCGTCTTCGCATAGAAAACCAAGGACGGGACCGCGCATGACATGCTGCCCAAAAATATCAAGGCCAGCGGCGACGTGTGTCGCCAGTTGCTGCGCAAACAAGGTCTTCCCCAACCCACCGAGCGAGAAAAGCGCGACCACGCTACACAATGGAAACCAGTCGGGAACCACCCACTCGCGGGGCGGCGGGGGATTAACCTCCAAGTCTGCGAAGTTTGCGTATGCAACCGCCGGCGAATCGGACACCTGACCGGTGGCGGTGTAGTGAGAACCACTTGCCGACCCGGCCGGGTAACGACAAATCGAAGCAACGATGCCGTCCACCTCTTCGTCTTCCATCGGCGGATCGCAACGAGCTTGATTCTCCGAGCGAAGCGCAGCGGCGATAGCAGTTTGACTAAACCCTCGGCGATGCATAGAGCCAGCAAGGCTGGCGAATGTTGAGTTCCGTGCACCCACCGGGATGACCGAGTGAGTACCACCGGCAAATGGAACATTGCCGGTGGCATGACGAGCGGGTGGAGGCAGAACCTGAATGGTCGCCATGAACTCGGCAAACCTGACCTTGCTGACGATGCTCGATTCCATACGATTACTCCGGGAAAATGATGCGGGTCATGAATGGTTCAGCCTTCTGGTGGATGAAGCCAGGCAGGCGCATCACTCGCGGCAAGTCGCAGACGCTCTTGTCACCGTTGAACTGCTGGATGAGCCGCTGCTGTGCGGGCTTGAACTGGTCCAATGCGCAGTCATCAGTCAACCAGTAGGCGTGATAGCGATTCGGCGATGATTCAATGACAATGCTCGGCGGCATCACGTGCGCCATGACCGGCTCTATCGGTGCACCATCCAGATCGACGAAGAGCGAACGCACGCGAATAATGTTCGCGGTTGCCCGGCCTGTTCCATCGGTCTGGTTGATGGTTACGAATACACCGGCGCCAGCGGCATTCAAACGGATCATTACTTCTGCATGCTGGTTAAGTGTTCCGTGCATTACTGTAACGAGGCGCCTGTCTTTGCGCTTGCTGTGGTCATCGAAGGTCTGGATGGCAAAGTTCTCGCCCCTACCAAGCAGGTCGAAGAACCGCTGTGCGGCGATGATGTTGGGCAGATTCATGGTCTCGCCCTCAGTCCCTTTTTGTTTGTCGGACTGCGGCTGATTTTCACGCAGGAAGTGAGCCAATCATCGATTTCAGACTCCAGCCAACCCACGGCACGAGAGCCGAGATTAACCGGAGCGGGAAACGCGCCCGCTGCAATTCGCAGATAGATGGTGGAACGGGAAAGTCCGGTACGGGCCTTGACGAAAGGAAGCCGCAAGATTGTGTTGGCCATGATTACTACTCCTAAGCGCATGTTGGCGCTTGTTAATCGTGGCAGTATTCGACCAAACACGGCTTACCCTGTTGGCGAATTCGGAATTGGCAATTCCGAATTCGGGGTCACTTCCTTATTTCTTGCGGTCTTCAAGGGCGGCGGGGATTTCTTTGAGGACATTGCGGACGGTTTCATCATCAATCGGAACGCCCAGAATCTCAGCGGCTGCACAGATGCGCTGCGAAGCCCCTCGCTCCGCCTTCTCAAATTTTGTGTGTTCACATAGTGCCGCTATGATGATTAGGTGAGTACGTCGCGTGCGTGGGGTTAACGGTCGATCCACTCGTGCAGGTATGTTGCGCGATGCGGCAGCAAGCTGCACCTTGAGGCGCTCGTTCTCTGCCGTGACGGCCTTCAAGGCTGCAAGCATTCCTTCTGAGTCGCTGTCTGCCAAGTTGCCAGAACGAGCGTTGGCGCTTTTTCTTGCGAGGTTGCGTATTTGGTCGTAACCAGCGCGGCTCAAAGCACGCAGATAACCGGCCTCGTCGATCATCGCGGCGGCAATCTCCCCCTCGAAGAATTGATATTCCCGGATAACATCACCGCTTTCATAATCCCGCTCTAACAACCAGCGTTGAAGCTCGCGAAAATGAATGAAGGTACGTTCCGGAACAAGAACGCCGGCAAAGTCGCGCCCTATCTGCTCAGCCGTCAGGTTGCCAGATTCGATAGACGACGCGAGATAGCCTTGAAATTGCGCGGTCGCTGGGGCAAGGAAGTCGTCTGATTGAGAGTCCAATTCCATGCTCTCGGAAATACCGAAATCATCCTCCCCAGAATTGTGAATATCGCGAACAACCAATTCGGCAGCGTCGCAGAGCGACAAACGCCAAATGCCGAAATCGGCAACGAAGTTAACGGATGTGCCGTCATGAAATCGCTCCAATGCAGTCTGATCGAAATCGTAATCGTCACCATCTTTGATGGGTGTGGGTTTGCTCGACGTGCTCATGCTGCCTGACCTCGCAGTGCTATAACTTCCGCACCAGCTTTCAATTTGTCGATGTAGTCCGCCCATGCCTGCATCATCGTACGCCGCTCCGGTAGATACTGGGCGCGGTTATAGGCATCGCGCACCGCGTTGCGCTCGTTATGAGCTAACTGGCGCTCGATCACGTCATGGCGGAATCCCTGCTCATTCAACATGGTCGATGCGGCACTACGGAACCCGTGCCCAGTCATGCGGCCCTTGTATCCCATGCGCGCCAATGCATAGGTAACGGTATTTTCTGAAATCGGCCGGTCCTTGCTGATGGCCGACGGAAACACAAGCCGACCGCTACCCGTCAGGGGGCGTAACGCTTCCAGGGCCGCAGCGGCCTGTTTGGAAAGCGGCACGATATGCGCCTCGCGCATCTTCATCACTTCGGCAGGAATACGCCATAACCCTGCGTCAAAATCGAACTGCGACCACTCGGCGAATCGCACTTCTTTCGTCCGCTGAAATGTCAGGGCCAGCAGTTGCATTGCCACTTTCGTCGTTACCTCGCCCCGGTAGTTGTCGATGTCACGCGTTAGTTGCGCGTATTCGGCAGGGTCGGTGATAGCTGCATAGTGTTCTTGCCTGACGGTAGAAAGCGCACCCGTCAGGCTGGGTGTCGGGTCTGTCGTAGCTTGCCCGCTACTGACCGCGTAGCGAAACACTGCCCCGCAATGCTGCTGTACCCGGTGGGCCATATCGACGGTTCCCCGCTTTTCGATGGCACGAAGCATCGCCAGCAGGTCAGGCGCGGTCAGTTCGGCTATAGGCCGGGAACCGATGGCAGGGAACGCGTGCCGCTCCATTGCGGATTTAGTCTTGCCCGCGTAGGTATCCGTCCATTCCGCACCCTTAACCCGCATCCATTCACGCGCCACGATTTCAAAGGTGCAGGCTTGTGCGCCCCGCCGCTCTTGCTTGGCATGTTTTCGTTGCGCGCCGGGATCAATACCTTCTGCCAAGAGTTTGCGGGCCTCGTCGCGCTTGTCTCGGGCCAATCGAAGCCCAGTATCGGGGAAGGTACCGAGCGCCAGCGTTTTGCGCTTGTCGGCGAAACGGTAGTCAAAGCGCCAGAGTTTTGTGCCGGTCGGCTGAATCAGCAGGTAAAGCCCTTTCTCGTCGGCCAGCTTGCGGGCCTTGTCGGTCGGCTTCGTTGCGCGTATGCCCGTGTCGGTCAGTGCCATGTCGCCCCCTTTGCTGTAGTTGAGTCAGGCTGACGTACCGTGATTCCTGGGGTATACCGTCACCCCTACCCGATACCGTCAGCCATACCGTCAAAAATGACGGTATTTCATGGAATCAGTTTAGACGGTATCGGACGAGCGCGCAAAGAAAAAGCCCGCTGGACGCGGGCTTAAGGACTACTTTGGATGCTACGAGCGGAATAATTGGTGGGTGCTGACGGGGTCGAACCGCCGACATTCGCCTTGTAAGGGCGACGCTCTACCAACTGAGCTAAGCACCCGCTGAACGGTCGCTGCCCACAGCGGGCAGCCGGCCGCAATTCTATCAGTTCGCAATCGCTCAGTGGGTGACCACGCCGGTCGCCGCAGCGTCATCGGCAACTACCGCTACCGCAGGCGCTACGGCCGGCTCGGGCAGAGGCTGGGGCACGCGCTCGAGAGCGAGTTCCAACACCTTGTCGATCCAGCGCACCGGCAGGATTTCGATCCGGTTCTTGATGGTGTCGGGAATCTCCGTCAGATCCTTGACGTTCTCCTCCGGAATCAATGCCAGGCGAATGCCGCCGCGTACCGCCGCCAGCAGCTTTTCCTTGAGGCCGCCGATCGGCAACACTTCGCCGCGCAGAGTGATTTCGCCGGTCATCGCCACATCGGCACGCACCGGGATTCCCGTCAGAACCGAGACCAGCGCGGTGCAGATGGCTATGCCGGCGCTGGGACCGTCCTTCGGCGTCGCACCTTCTGGCAGGTGAATGTGGATGTCGTTCTTCTGGTAGAAGTCATCGACAATACCCAGCGACTGGCTGCGCTTGCGCACCACGGACAGCGCGGCCTGGATCGACTCCTGCATGACCTCGCCCAGCTTGCCGGTGGTCATGGTCTTGCCCTTGCCGGGCAGGGCCACGGCTTCGATGGTCAGCAACTCGCCACCGACTTCGGTCCACGCCAAGCCGGTCACCTGGCCGATCTGGTTATCCTTTTCCGCCATGCCGAAGCTGTAGCGGCGCACGCCGAGGAACTTGTCGAGAGTCTTGGCATTGACCACGATCTTGTTCTTGCGCGCCTTCATCACCAATGACTTCACCACCTTGCGGCAGATCTTGGAAATCTCGCGCTCCAGGGCACGTACCCCGGCTTCACGCGAGTAGTAGCGCACGATGTCGCGCAGGGCGTCCTCGGTAATCGAGAGTTCGTCGCGCTTGATGCCATTGGCCTTCATCTGCTTCGGCACCAGATAGCGCAGGGCGATATTGACTTTTTCGTCCTCGGTATAGCCGGCGAGGCGGATCACCTCCAGACGATCGAGCAGCGCCGCGGGTATGTTGAGGGTATTCGCAGTGGCGACGAACATGACATCGGACAAGTCGAAATCGACCTCGATGTAGTGATCTTGGAAGGTGTGATTCTGCTCCGGATCGAGCACTTCGAGCAGCGCCGACGACGGATCGCCGCGAAAATCCTGGCCCATCTTGTCGACTTCGTCGAGCAGGAACAGCGGATTCTTGACCCCGACCTTGGTCATGTTCTGCAAAATCTTGCCCGGCATCGAACCGATGTAGGTGCGCCGGTGACCACGAATCTCGGCTTCGTCACGCACGCCGCCCAGCGCCATGCGAATGAACTTGCGATTGGTGGACTTGGCGATCGACTGTCCGAGGGAAGTCTTGCCCACGCCGGGAGGGCCGACCAGGCAAAGGATCGGCGCCTTGACCTTGTCGACGCGCTGCTGCACCGCAAGGTATTCGACGATGCGTTCCTTGACCTTCTCCAGACCGTAGTGGTCCTTGTCGAGGATTTTCTCGGCAGCCGAAAGGTCCTTGCTGATGCGCGACTTCTTCTTCCACGGCAGCGCCAGCAGGGTTTCGATGTAATTGCGCACCACGGTGGCTTCGGCGGACATCGGCGACATCAGCTTCAGCTTCTTGACCTCGGCATTGATCTTGACCAGGGCTTCCTTGCTCATGCCGGCAGCCTTGATTTTCTTTTCCATCTCGTCGATGTCGGCACCCTCTTCGCCTTCGCCGAGTTCCTTCTGGATCGCCTTGACCTGCTCGTTGAGGTAGTACTCGCGCTGGCTCTTTTCCATTTGCCGCTTGACGCGGCCACGGATACGCTTTTCGACCTGCAGGATGTCGAGTTCGGCTTCCAACTGGCCGAGCAGTTTTTCCAGTCGCGCAGAGACGCCGAAAACTTCCAGAATTTCCTGCTTCTGTTCGAGCTTCAGCGGCAGATGGGCGGCGATCGTGTCGGCCAGACGCCCGGCCTCCTCGATGCCGGCCAGCGAGGTCAGCACCTCGGGCGGAATCTTCTTGTTGAGCTTGACGTACTGGTCGAACTGCGCCAGCACCGTGCGGCGCATGGCCTCGACCTCGTTGTCGGCACGCTCCTCGATCGGGATCAGGCTGACATCGGCGACGAACAGGGCGCGCTGGTCTTCGATGCGCAATACTCGGGCGCGCTGCACGCCTTCGACCAGCACTTTCACCGTGCCGTCGGGCAGCTTGAGCATCTGCAGGATGTTGGCGAGACAGCCGATCTCGTACATGTCCTCCGGCACGGGCTCGTCCTTCGCGGCGGACTTCTGCGCCACGAGAAGAATGTTCTTGCCGGATTCCATCGCCGTTTCCAGCGCCTTGATCGACTTCGGGCGCCCGACAAACAGCGGGATCACCATGTGCGGGAAGACCACGACGTCGCGCAGGGGCAACAGCGGCAGGGATTGGGTCTCTACGGGGGTAGCGGGTAGGCCAGACATCATCGTGTCCTTCGGTTATGAGTCACGCCGTCCACATTGGGGCGGCTGACGGGTATTCAAGGCGGCACTCGCCGCTGGATCAGTTCGAACCAGAAACCTTGTGCTGGTCGGCGTAGATCATCAGCGGCTGGGCGCCGGATTCGATCGTGCTCTCGTCGATCACGACCTTGCTCACACTCTCCATGGTCGGCAGCTCGTACATGGTGTCAAGCAGCACGTTTTCGAGAATGGAGCGCAGACCCCGCGCGCCGGTCTTGCGCTTCAGCGCCTTCTTGGCGATGGCCTGCAAGGCCGAAGGGCGTACTTCCAGTTCGACGCCTTCCATGGCAAAGAGCTTGTGATACTGCTTGATCAGCGCATTCTTAGGCTCGATCAGAATTTCGACCAGTGCTGCTTCGTCGAGTTCCTGCAACGTGGCGATCACCGGCAGGCGGCCGATCAGTTCGGGAATCAGGCCGAATTTGATCAGATCCTCGGGTTCGACCTGCTTCAGCATCTCGCCGACATTGCTCGCGTCGCGGCTTTTGACCTCGGCGCCGAAGCCGATGCCGCCCTTTTCCGAGCGACTGCGGATCACCTTGTCCAGGCCGTCGAAGGCACCACCGCAGATGAACAGGATGTTGGTCGTATCGATCTGGATGAAATCCTGGTTCGGATGCTTGCGCCCGCCCTGCGGCGGAATGCTCGCCACCGTGCCTTCGATCAGCTTCAGCAGCGCCTGCTGCACGCCTTCGCCGGAAACATCGCGGGTGATCGAGGGGTTGTCCGACTTGCGTGAAATCTTGTCGATCTCGTCGATATAGACGATGCCCTGCTGCGCCCTCTCGACTTCATGGTCGCATTTCTGCAGCAGCTTCTGGATGATGTTCTCGACGTCCTCGCCGACATAGCCGGCTTCGGTCAGGGTCGTTGCGTCGGCCATGACGAAGGGAACATTCAGCGTACGCGCCAATGTCTGCGCCAGCAGGGTCTTGCCCGAACCGGTGGGGCCGATCAGCAGGATGTTGCTTTTCGACAGCTCGATGCCGTCGCTGCCTTTTTCCTGGTGCCGAATGCGCTTGTAGTGGTTATAGACGGCGACGGCGAGAATCTTCTTCGCCGAGTCCTGTCCGATCACGTACTGATCGAGCATCTCGCGGATTTCCTTCGGCGCCGGCAACTCGCGCTTGGCCGTGCCCGCCGGCTCGGCGGCGATCTCGTCGCGGATGATGTCGTTGCAAAGTTCGATGCACTCGTCGCAGATGAAAACGGAGGGGCCGGCGATCAGCTTCTTGACTTCATGCTGGCTCTTGCCGCAGAAGGAGCAATACAGCAGCTTTTCGCCGCTGCCCGATTTTTTGTCCGCCATCTTTGTCTCCGTCCCTGCTCAGGATCAAGCCGTTACGGCTTCGTTCCGACTGGTCAGTACCTTGTCGACCAGACCGTACTCTACCGCCGCTTCGGCTGAAAGGAAGTTGTCGCGATCGGTATCGCGCTCGACGCGCTCGATCGACTGCCCGGTGTGATGCGCGAGCATGTTGTTGAGTTTCTGCTTGAGGAACAGGATTTCCTTGGCATGGATCTCGATGTCCGAAGCCTGCCCCTGGAATCCGCCCATCGGCTGATGGATCATCACGCGTGAATTCGGCAGGCAGTAACGCTTGCCCTTTTCGCCGGCGGCAAGCAGGAATGCGCCCATGCTGGCGGCCTGACCGATGCACAGTGTCGACACGGCCGGTTTGACGAACTGCATCGTGTCGTAGATGGCCATGCCCGCAGTGACGGAGCCACCCGGCGAGTTGATGTAGAAGAAGATGTCCTTGTCCGGATTTTCCGATTCGAGGAACAGCAACTGGGCCACCACTAGGTTGGCCGTGTTGTCATTGACCGGGCCCACCATGAAAATCACCCGTTCGCGCAGCAGGCGCGAATAGATGTCGTAGGCCCGTTCGCCGCGCCCGCTGGTCTCGATGACCATGGGCACCAGGCCCAGGGCCTGCGTGTCGGGAGCCGGTGCGTCGTAGGCACCACCATTTTGTCGCGAACCGTACATGGACATCTCCGGCAGGATCATGCTGCATTTCCCATCAGCGCATCGAAGGCGATGGGGGCTTCGCTGACTTTGGCATTGGCGAGCACCCAATCCACGACGTTGTTCTCCAGCGCCAGCGCCTCGGCCTCGGCCAGCCGCTGTGGTTGAGAATAGTACCAGCGGACCACTTCCTTGGGGTCTTCGAAGGTTTCGGCGAATTCATCGACGATAGTACGCACTTGTTCGGGCTTGACATGGAGGTCCTTGGCCTTGACCAGCTCAGCAAGAAGCAGGCCAAGTTTCACCCTGCGCGTTGCCTGCTCGGTAAACCAGGAGGCCTCGACCGGGATGTTCTTCATCCCCATGCCGCGCGATTCCATGTCGCGACGCGCCGTTTCGGCCATCTGCTCCGATTCCATCTGGACCAGCGCCTTCGGCACCTCGATCGGATTGACGTCGATCAGCGCATCCATCACCTGTGCCTTGACCTTTGCCAGCAGGCGCTTCTTGACTTCGCGTTCCAGATTGCCGCGCACCTCGACCCGCATCTTGGCGATATCGCCGTCGGCGACACCGAGCTGCTTGGCGAATTCGGCATCGATCTCAGGCAGGCGGGCGGCCTCGACCTTTTTCACTGTCATCTCGAATTGCACGGTCGAACCGGCGAGCTCCGCCGCCTGGTAGTCGGCCGGGAAGCTGACGTCGAAGGTCTTGGTCTCGCCGGCCTTGACGCCTTCCATCTGAGCCTCGAAATCCGGCAGCATCATGCCGCCGCCGACCATCACGGAATAATCGCTGGCCTTGCCGCCGGAAAACTCCTCGCCATCCTTGCGCCCGACGAAATCGATCACCAGGCGGTCATCCTTCGCCGCGGCGCGGTCGGTCTCGACATAGGTAACGCGTTGCTTGCGCAGGACGTCGAGCGTCTTGTCGACTTCGGCGTCGGTGACGGTCAGTTGCGGCTTTTCGATCGCCTGGCCGGAGACATCACCCAGGGTGATCTCCGGGTAGACCTCGAACACCGCGGTGAAACCCAGCAGTCCAGGGCTGGCATCGGAGCTTGGATCAATGCGCGGCTCGATGCGCGGATAGCCGGCGACACGCAGGTTCTGTTCGCGCAGCTTTTCGCCATAGGCCTTTTCCACGGCAGCGCCGATCGCCTCCGAACGTGCCTGGGAGCCGTATTGCTGCGCCACCATTTTCATCGGCACCTTGCCCGGACGGAATCCCGCCATCTTCACGGTGCGCGACATCTGCTTCAGGCGTTGCGCGACATCCTTCTCGATCTCCGCCAGCGCCACCGTCATGTCGATGCGCCGTTCCAGTGCGCTGCTGGTGTCGATTGCCACGTCCGTCGTTGCCTTGTCCGTCATCTCTGTATCCGTCATTTAAGAATTCATTGAAAAAAAACACGCCACCACCAAAAGCGGCCAAACCCGGGTCGAACTCCGGGTCTGCGCCAAAACGCTGGTGCCCAGGAAGGGACTCGAACCCCCACGCCTCGCGGCGCCAGAACCTAAATCTGGTGCGTCTACCAATTCCGCCACCTGGGCGCATGTCGCAATCGGCCAAACATGCGGACCCGATCGACACGACGTGGATTGCGAATTTTACCTGCTTTCAACATTTCTTTCCGGCTTCGACAGGACTCGCCGCTGCCGCTGCGCAACGATGAATCCGGGCACCCGGCCGGTCTTGCGAGCGAATTCCCGTGTTCCTTGCTCAGGCTTTCGTGCCCAATGGATATACTCCTGCCGCACCATGGCCGTCGATCACTACGAAAACTTTCCCGTTGCCTCGATTCTTCTGCCGGCGCCGCTGCGCGAACCGGTGGCGGCCATCTACGGTTTCGCCCGCAGCGCCGACGATTTTGCCGATGAAGGCGAGCTTACGCCGCAGCAGCGCAGCGCCCTGCTGGCCGGCTACCAGGCCGAACTCGACGCCATCGAACGGGGCCAGCCGACGCAGCATCCGGTGTTCCTCCGCCTGCGGCCGGTGATCGAGCGTCACGGCCTGCCGCTGCAACTGTTTCGCGACCTGCTCGACGCCTTCGTGCAGGACGTGAGCAAGGACCGCTACCGCGACTTCGTCGAACTCATGGATTACTGCCGTCGCTCGGCCGATCCGGTCGGACGCCTGTTGCTGCATTTGTTCGGCCACGCCAGCGCGGAAAACCTGCCCCGCTCGGACGCCATTTGTTCCGCACTGCAGTTGATCAACCACTGGCAGGATGTCGGCATCGACGCGGCCAAGGGCCCGAACGGCAGGATTTATCTGCCGCAGGACGAGATGGCCCGCTTTCGCGTCAGCGAAGACGATATCAATCGCCGTGCCACCAGCACCAACTTTCAACAGCTGCTGCGCTTCCAGGTCGAGCGCGCCCGCGCCCTGATGCTTGCCGGGGCACCGCTGGGCTGGGATCTGCCGGGGCGCATCGGCCTCGAAATCCGCGCCATCGTGGCCGGCGGCCTGCGCATCCTGGATAAAATCGAGGCCGTCGATTACGATGTGTTCAGCCGCCGGCCAAAGCTCGAAACCTTCGACTGGCCGCTTATCCTGTGGCGTTCGCTGGTCCGCCCCTTGGACACCCATCGGTAAATTCGCCGTGACTCCAGATCAATATTGCCAGGAACGCGCCGCCGCCAGCGGCTCCAGCTTCTACTACAGCTTCCTGTTCCTGGAACCGCTGCGGCGCCAGGCGATCACGGCGCTGTATGCCTTCTGCCGCGAAGTCGACGACGCGGTCGATGAATGTCCCGACGCCGCCGTGGCGCGTACCAAGCTGGTGTGGTGGCGCAGCGAGGTGCAGGCGCTCTACCAAGGCCGCGCCAGCCATCCGGTAACCCAGGCGCTGGCCATATCGCTCAAGCACTTCTACCTGCCGCAGGAACAACTGCTGGAAATCATCGATGGCATGGAAATGGATCTCGACCAGGTCCGCTATGCCGACTTCAAGGCCCTGCACCTTTACTGCTACCGCGTCGCCAGCGTGGTCGGCCTGCTCGCCGCGGAAATCTTCGGCTACAGCGACCGCCAGACGCTCAAGTACGCCCACGACCTGGGGCTGGCCTTCCAGCTCACCAACATCATCCGCGACGTCGGCGAGGATGCGCGACGCGGCCGCATCTACCTGCCGCAGGACGAACTGGCGCGCTTCGAGGTCAGCGACGACGACCTGCTCCAGGCCAATTACTCGGACCAGTTCCGCCGTCTCATGGCCTTCCAGGTCGAGCGCGCCCAGACGCTCTACCGGCAAGCCTTCGCCCAACTGCCCCGCGCCGACCGCAAGGCGCAGCGTGCCGGGCTGATCATGGCCGCAATCTACCGTGCGACGCTGGACGAGATCGTGCGCGACAGCTTCCGCGTGCTGGACCAGCGCATCTCGCTGCCGCCGCTGCGCAAGCTCTGGCTGGCGGGAAAAACCTGGTGGCTGGCTTGAAGCCGCAAAAGGCATTTGATCCGGGGGTATCGGGTTGAAAATCGCCGTCATCGGCGCCGGCTACGCCGGCATGGCCGCCGCGGTGGAACTGGCCGCCGCCGGCCGCCAGGTCGAGGTCTTCGAGGCCTCGCGGGTGCTTGGCGGGCGCGCCCGCGCGGCACAGATCGAAGGCTTCAGCGTAGACAACGGGCAGCACATCCTGATCGGCGCCTATGCCGAAACCTTGCGCCTGATGCGCTTGGTCGGCGCCGATCCCGAAGCTTTGCTCAGGCGCACCCCGCTGCGCTTCGAATTCCCCGGCGAATTCCTGATGAGCGCGCCGCGCTTGCCGGCGCCGTTGCACACCGCGTTTGCCCTGCTGCTCGCGCGCGGCCTCGGCTGGCGCGAGAAGTGGGCAGCGATCCGCCTCATGCAAGACCTCAAGGCCAAGGGCTACTGCATCGAGCCGGACACCACGGTCAGCGCCTGGCTGGACGCCAACGTAACGCCGTCACGCCAGCGCCAACTCTTGTGGGAGCCGCTGTGCATCGCCGCCCTGAATACCCCGGCCGAACGCGCCTCGGCCCAGGTGCTGGCCAACGTGCTGCGCGACAGCCTCGGCGGCAGGCGCGCAGCGAGCGACCTGCTACTGCCGCAAGTCGATCTCACCGCGCTGTTTCCGGAACCCGCCGCGCAGTTCGTCGCCGAGCGCGGCGGCGCGGTGCATGCCGGCCGGCGCATCGGCTCGATCAGGCGCGAAGGCGAAGCCTGGCAGATCGACGATGTCGGCCCCTTTGAGCAAGTGGTGCTGGCGGTGGCGCCCTATCACCTCGGCGACCTGGTCCCGCAACTGGCGGCCCGCGTCGCGCATTTCGACTGGGAACCCATCGTCACCAGCTACTTCAGCTACCCGGAATGGGTGCGCCTGCGACAGCCCATGCTGGGCGTGGACGCCGGGCTCGCGCAATGGCTGTTCGACCGCGGCGCGCTATGCGGACAATGCGGACTGATCGCCGCCGTGATCAGCGCACGCGGCCGGCACCTGGATCTGCCCGTGCAGGAACTCGAACGCCGCATTCACCGCGAAATCGCCCGCCTCGTGCCCGATTTGCCGGCGCCGCTCTCGGTGCAGACCATCACCGAAAAGCGCGCCACCTTCGCCTGCGTGCCGAATCTGCAACGCCCTGCCGCCCGAAGCGAAATGCCCGGCCTCTGGCTCGCCGGCGATTATGTCGCCGGTGACTATCCGGCGACCCTGGAAGGCGCGGTGCGCAGCGGCGTAACCGCGGCGCGGCAGATACTTGCCGGCTCGCCAAGGGACTGAGGCGCAGCACGGTTACCGACCGCAATTCGCCGTGTCGCCATCCGCAGCGGCGAGGAGAGCGTCGTTTGCTCGACCGCCTTGCTGCGCAGGGGCTTCATCAGCGCCAACTCTTGACCAGCAAGCTCAGTGCCGGGCAAGAATGTCCTGAATCTGTGCCGGCTCAAAAGCCACGTCCCAGCACCAGACACCGAAGCCGCCTTTCGCGTTGACCGCCTGCACCCAGATTGCGAGGGCGGCACGCTTGGCGCGGTTCTGTTCCGAGTCTTCGCCCTTGATTTCCAGAATCAAGGTCTTGCCGTTGTCCAGCCGGATCAGGAAGTCGGGCAGGTAACGGCGGCGCACGCCGTTCCACAGATAGTGCAACTGAAAGCCCAGGTGATCGTTCTTGGCGTAAGTCGCCACGCGCTCGCTCATCTCCAGCACGTTCGCCGCATGCTGCTCCCAGGCGCTGTCGGCCAGCATGTGGCTGATCTGCGATTTTCGCGTTGGCTGACAGGGTTTGGTCGTGTACCAGGTGCGCATGCTGCGCGTTGAACCAATCGGAAACTCCTCGTCGAACACCGGCTCCAGCCGCTCCACGTTTTGCTCCTGAACATGACGCACCCAGTGCTGCACGATCCGGTCCATATTCAGCGCAAACAGGATGCGCCGACGCAACGGCTCCTGATGAAACAACGTCGGAATGACGAGCTTGTCCGAGGCAAGAAAGTCATCGACCAGCCGGATCAACTGGAACACCAGGTATTCCCGATTGCCGGTGAAACGGCCTTCCATCGCCGCAAAGGCCTTGGCGGCGGCTTTGAAGCAGATGCGCTGGAGGCGGAATTCCTCCGGCAGCAGTTCCAGGTCGATACGCACAACCTTGCTGAGGTCGGTTGCGCCGCCCAACGCAGGGGCGATCTCGGCTACCAGCGGTGTTTTTGCCGGGTCCAGAGTCAGCGTGCCAACCTTGTCCCAATCGATCACCAGCGTGGGCCGCACCACCGTATCGACGCGCAGCACATTCGGCCAGCGAATCTCAAGCGCGTTGCGCTCGGGCAGCGACTCGATCTGCGTGCTAGGGCGCGGCGGCGGCGGCGTGTCGCCGCCCTCGCCAACGTCCTGAAATATCGACAGGGGCACGCCAAACACATTCACATACTCCGGCTTGAACAAGCCGTTTTCGTCCAGATCGTAAGACACCCTACGTAAGCCGCGACCGATCACCTGCTCGCACAGCAATTGGCTGGTGAAGGCGCGCAGCCCCATGATGTGGGTTACATTTTTCGCGTCCCAGCCTTCGGACAGCATCGCCACCGAAATCACGTTCTGCACATCCTGCCCCGCCGTGCCACGCTTGCCGACGTTGTCGACAATCGAGCGCAGCAGGTCTTCCTTCTTCATCTCGCGCAGGCGCTGCTTCCTCTCTTCGGGAATTGCCGCAGCCTCGACAATGGCCTGCAGCGTGGCTTCGTAATCCTTGTCGCTGGCGGCGGATTCACCGATCTCGGCTTTCTCCAGCACCCGCGAATCCACACGCAGCGTGCGAGCCGGCGCGTGCAACTCGGGCCAGTGGGCATCGCCTTTGCTGAAATAGCGTTCGATGCGCGCCGCCGTTTCGGTGCGGTTGCACACGGTCAGCAGCACCGGCGGCGAACTGTGCCCCGCTTCGCGCCATTGCTGCTGTGCCGCCCGCCAGTCGGCGCCGAGCAGCGTGTAGGCATCCTGCACCAGCTTGGGCAAGGGCTCATGGGCCAATGCCTTGCGGTTCAGGTCGTCCGCCACTTCGGGGTCACGGTAGAGGTGATACAGCTTGGAACGATAGGTCTTGGCGTCCGGCAGCGCGTCATCGCGAATCACCACGCGCGGCGTCTTCACCAGACCGGCTTCGATGGCGTCGTTCAGCCCGAAGTCGGAGACGATCCACGAGAACAATCCAGCCTCCGAACTGGCCTTGCCCGTCGGCGCAAAGGGCGTGGCGGAAAGATCGAACGTGCGCTGGATGCGCCGCGTCTTGTGTATCCGGTCCAGGCCTTCGATCCAGCGCGTCGCCTCGTCCAGATCCAGGCCCTGTTCCGCGGCCACCTTCTTGCTGATCTTCGCCTCGGCCGGCACCCGGTAAGCGTGATGCGCCTCGTCGTTGATCACGACCAGATCGCGATGGATTGCCAGCTTGCCCAGCACGCGGCGGGCAAACGCTTCGTCGGACTCTGCGCCCTTCTTCACCACCGAACGATCCTGTTCTTTCAAGGGCATCAGCGTGTGCCAGTTCTCGATCAGGATTTCCGCCTGGTTCAGCTTCTGTCGCAGCGACTCAGACGGACATAGCGAGAACTCGTCGTAGGCGTTGTCCGGCTCCCCCGGATACAGCACGCGCAAACGCTCCTTGACCGTCAGGCCGGGCGCCACGACAAAGAATGCCCGCGAAAAATCCTTCTGGCGCTTCGGGTAGGTCAGCGCATTCAACACCTGCCAGGTGACGATCATCGCCATCACCGCCGTCTTGCCCGCCCCGGTCGCCATCTTGCTGCACAGCCGTTCCCACGGACCGCCATCACCGGGAACGAAAATGCCCTGACGGAACTCGGGCGTACCCTCGACCCACCAGATCAGGGTTTCGATGGCCTCCAACTGACAGAAGTAAAACGGCAGCCGCCGCGCATTGCCGTCGTGCCAATGCTCCAGCAGGCGTCGCGTGACCGCCGTCGCGCCCGGATAAGCCGCTGCGCGCCACGCATCCACGCGGCCGCGAATCTCGCCGATGCGTTCCAGCTCCTCGGTGCGCCGCGTGTTGTTGCGGATGTCGAAAATCTCGTAACTCGCCGGGCGCCGGGATTCCACCAACGTCAGCGAACCGTCGCGCGCCTGCTGCCAATGGCGGGCGGGCGCGACGTAGGGCGAATTGATGATGAGGGAGGTTGCCATCAGCGAATTTCGTGCAGGCGATCCATCCAGTAACCGGGACGACGGCTATGGTGGGCCACGGCGACCACCGTGATCCCGGTTTTCTCGATCGAGTAGATCACGTTGTAAGGGAAATCATTGACGCACAAACTGCGGGCATCAAGTTCGACACACCGGCCGATTCGAGGATGCTTGAGCAACAACCGTTCGACGATCCTGACTTCCTTGCCGAAGTGACGGGCTGCACCGCGGCTACGCGCCAGATACCAGGCTACAGCCTCATCGAACTCGATTTCGGCGACCGAGAGATAACGTATTTTCACTACAGACCGTATTTTTTCGCAATCCGGGCATGCATCTCGTCGGCATCCACCGCCTCAATCTCGCCGCGCCGATAGGCCTCGATACGGCTCTGCGCCTCTTTTGCCCAGGCCGCCTCCCATTCCGGATCGACCGGCACATCGGCATAGATCAAGTCGGCCAGTTCGATGCGCTCATGCACCGAAAGTTTTTTCGCTTCCTCCAGCAGTTCCTTGACATGAGCATTCATCTCTCAATCCTCCAGATTCACAATCTTCAACGACTCGCGTCGCGGTCGTCCACAAGCTTCGCCATCGACCGAGTTGTCATAGCGATAAAGCCGATCCACCTCGCGCGCCACGGCGGCGCAGTTGGCAATCGACTTGAAATAGCGGCCGATAATCATCGGGATCGACATACTCGCAGCCGTCGAACCATTCATGCGCCAGTCCGCGCTCGGTCACGGTGGTCTTGCCGGCGCCATTCGGTCCGGCAACCAGCAAGACTCTTGGCCGCAAGTCGCTGCCGAGCATCGTCACGACTCGGCACGCGGCCGCTCGCGCGCGGCTCGCACGGCTTGCGCCAGTTGCTGCCGCGACCACTCGTCCGACTCCGCCTTGCGCCGCATCGCCAGTTCGCAGGCTTCGCGCATCACGATGGCCAGTTCCTCGTCCGTCGGATCGGTGTCCGCCGTCATCGGGTTGCGCCGTGGCGCCGTCATGGTCTTGTTCGCATTCATCGCTCAATCCTCCAGATTCACAATCTTCAGCGATTCTATTCCCCGGTCGTCCACGATCTTCACCGCGACTTTCCGGTTATCTCCCGCCGCGAAAGGCAGCGACACCGTGCCGTGAAACTGCGGCAGCAGGTCTTCGTCGAGTTCGGCGCGGATATCTTTCTTCAGCTTGTCCCAGCCCTCACCCTTGCCGGCCATGGGGAAGAACACCTGGTGCGGGAACAGCGAGCGCTCATCGTAGTCCGTATCCAGCGACCACATCGCGATGCGGCCTTTGCCGCCCGATACCAGTTCGCCCTGCACGGTATCGAAATAATCGAAGCCGTGCACCTCCACCTCGAAGTCGCCGTTTTTCAGCTTGCGCACTTCCACGTCGGGCTGGCCCATCAGCCAGAAGGATTGGTTCGACGCGCGAGCTTTCTTCAGGTCTTCGGTCAGCAAGTCGGTATTCATCTGCGCCTTCAGCGCTGTGATGCCCTTCATGTGGTCGATGTCCTTCGCCGCTTCCGGGTCGAAGGTGAAGGCGCAGAACACGATCATCTTCGGCAGCGGGAACAGTTCGCCGGCCTCGGTCAGCGCCAGCGTGACCTGGCGTTGTTCCAGCGCCGCATACTCGGGGCCGAAGCTGACCACCGCGCGCTCGCCGCTTTCCAGATGCCCGGTGGCATGCAGGTAGCGCGTGCCGGGCTGGGTTTCCAGTTCGGCGAACTTGATCATCTGGCCGCCCGCAGTTTTGTTAACCCCGCGGATGCCGGTCTTCAGCAACTCGTCGCGCCACTGGTGCTGGCGTGAGGATTCGCCGGAACGCGCGATGCTGGCATCGGCCTCTTGCGGCGGCCGGGTCTCATCCAGCGCGGCGACGGTCGGGAAAGGCACCGCCTCGACGCTGAAGGGTCCGGTGATGCGCAGCTTGGATTTCGATTTCGCCGCCTGGTCGTAGAGCGTTTCCTGGTCAGCGTGGTCGGCGATGGAGCGATCCATCTGGCGCTGCATGGATTGCCGCGCGGCGTGGAAGGCATCGAAGACCGCGCGGGCCTTTTCATTCCCGCCGGGAAAATCGAAGGGCACTTCCCATTCCTTCAACCCCC
>JAXMJU010000044.1:0-6393 GCA_034376265.1 Sulfuritalea sp. | reverse complement strand
GCCGTCATCGTCGGCAACGGCCGCGGCACGGTGCTCTCGGTCGCCGCCAACGGCGTCACGCTGCGCGGCCTGCGCCTGACCGGCAGCGGCGAGCTGCACGACCACATCGATGCCGGCATCCTGCTGGAGGGCGACGACCATCGCGTCGAGGACAACCAGCTCGACGACGTGCTGTTCGGCATCCACCTCAAGCAGGTGCGCCGCTCGCGCATCGCCGGCAATCGCATCACCGGCAAGGATCTCGCGCCGGCCATGCGCGGCGATGCCCTGCGCGTCTGGTACAGCCAGCACAACGTGATCGAGGGCAACCATTTCACGCGCGCACGCGACCTGACCTTCGCCAACTCGGCGGACAACCGCATCGTCGGCAACGAATTCAGCGACGGCCGTTACGGCATGCACATCATTTTTTCGCCGCGGCTGCTGGTCGAGAACAACCGCCTGACGGCCACCGGCACCGGCATCGTGGTGCTGTATTCGCCGGGCCTGGTGCTGCGCGGCAACCATGTCGCGCATGCCCTGACCGACGGCGGTGGCGGCATCGTGTTCAAGGAAAGCGACAATGCCCTGGTCGAGCACAACGAAGTCCTGCACTGCTCGGTCGGGCTGCGGATCGACGCGCCGCCGCAGTCGTTCGGCGCGCTGACGGTGCGCCACAACCGCTTCGCCCACAACATCGTCGGCATGTTCTTCTACGGCGAGGAGGGCGGCCATCGTATTCACGACAACCGCTTCGAGAACAACCTCAACACGGTGGCGACCAGCGCGCCGGGGGCCGGCAGCGCCAATCTCTGGCGCGCCAATTTCTGGGATGACTACCGGGGCTTCGACCGCAACCGCGACGGCGTCGGCGACACGCCGCACGAGGTCCGGCTTTATGCCGATCGGATCTGGATGGAAACCCCGATGGCGACTTTTTTCCGCAACTCGCCGGTGCTCGAAATCCTGGATTTCCTCGAACGCCTGGCGCCGTTTTCCTCGCCGCATCTCGTCCTGCGCGACCCCGCGCCACGCATGCGCTGAGCCTTCAATCAACCTGAAAACCTCAGTTCCATCCGCAGATGACGCAGATTGCGCAGATAAAACAACGAAGTGGCCAGTGCCCACGGCTCACCCGGCAGCTGGTACGCCCCGACCAAGTAACGCCCTGATCCATCTGCGTCAATCGGCGAAATCTGCGGATCAAATGTTTTTTGCATAATCAATCTCGAAGACCAAGGAAGAACTCATGAAACCATCGCGAATCACCCTGCTGCTGCTTGTCGCCGTGCTGTCAGCGCCAACTCTTGCGGCCGACGCCGAGGCCGGACTGCTGGCGATCAAGGCGCTCGGCGCGGTGAACGGCCAGGCGCTGGCCTGCGCCCAGATGCCGGCCGCTGCGCGGGCCAAGTCGCTGATGCTGGCCCATGCGCCGAAGACCCAGCGCTTCGGCGACGCCTACGAAGAGGCCACCCAGGCCGCCTACCTGGCGCAGACGCGCGCGACGGAGGCATGCCCGGAGCCCTTGCGGCTGATCGATCAACTCAACCGGCTCGCGCTGCAGCTCGCCGCGACACTTCCCGTCGGCGCTGCGGCGTCGAAGTAGCATGGTCCGCCTGCCCGCGGCTGCGGTTTTTCTTGCGGCGCTGTGCTGCAGTCCGCTGGCGGCGGCGCAGTCTGCGCCGCCATCCGCGCATCTGCTCGGGGCCGAAGTGCCGGCCGGCATCGCGCCGCGCTACCTGCTGATGAATCCGCAGGGCAGGGCGGTGAGCCAGGAGGATTTCCGCGGGCGTTTCCAGCTGGTGACGTTCGGCTTCGTCTCCTGTCCGGACGTCTGCCCGACCACGCTGCTGGAGTTCCAGCATGTCCTGGCCTTGCTCGGCGAGCGGGCCGCGCGCCTGCAGGCGATCTTCATCACCGTCGACCCGGAACGCGACACGCCTGCGGTCCTGCGCGAATACACGGCCGCCTTCGATGCCCGCATCCTCGGCCTGAGCGGTTCGGCCGAGCTGGTGCGGCGCGCGGCGGACAGCTTCCGGGTGCAGTACGAACAGGTGCGCGAGCCGGGCGCGGCACCTGGCCAATACACCATGAACCATACCGCCGGCATGTACCTGCTCGACGGCCGCGGACAGTTCCTGACCAAGTTCGCCTATGCCATGCCGGCCACGGAAATCGCCGCCCGGATCGGCGCGGCCATGACCGCCGCCGGCATGCCCTGAGCGCAGGCGCACTTGTCCAAGCGCACTGCCGGCCGGCGCCATTTTCTCGCCGCGAGTCTCGGTCTCGGCCTCGGCGCTGCGCTGCTGGCGCCGCGCGTGCTCGGCAAATCCCTGCCCGAACTCCTGCCGCCTGCCGGCACCCGCCGCGTGCTCATCGTCGGCGGCGGCTGGGGCGGGCTCACGGCCGCGCGCCGTTTGCGCCAACTGGCGCCGCAGCTCGATGTCGTGCTGATCGAGCGGCAGGCGAGCTTCCGCTCGCTGCCGCTGAGCAACAAATGGCTGGTCGACAGAACGCCCGATGCACTGCGGCAACAGGACTATGCCAGGGTGGCAGCGGCCCATGGCTATCGCATAATCCGCGCCGAGGTCACGGCGATCGACCGCGAACAACGGCGCGTCCATACCGCACAGGGCACGCTGGGCTATGACTGGCTGATACTCGCGGCAGGCATACGCCACGATTACGGCGCCTGGTTCGGCGACGACGTTCGTGCCGCGGATCAGGCGCGGCGGCTCTACCCGGCCGGCTTCATGGCCGACGAGCTCGACGCCGTTAAGCGCAAGCTGGCCGAATTCAAGGGCGGCGACCTGCTCATGACCATTCCGCCGCCGCCTGCGCGCTGTCCGCCGGCGCCCTATGAGCGGGCCGTGATGATCGCCTGGATGCTGAAGACGCGCCGCATCCGCGGCCGCCTGATCCTGGTCGATCCCGGCGGCGGCATGCAGCGCTTCAACCGCGTGTTCGCCGAGCGCTACAAGGATCAGATCGTGCATTTGACGCATGCGCCGGTGAAAGCCATCGATCCGTTCAAAAGGACGCTGAGCACCGAATTCGACGAGATCAAATTCGACGACGCGATCCTGATTCCGCCGCAGCAGGCCGCCGATCTGGTCTGGCAGGCCGAACTGGTGGGGCGCGACGCCGCGGGCCGGGCCGACGGCTGGGCCGGCTTCGATCCGCTGCATCTGCACGCGATCGGCGACGAGCGCGTGTTCCTGGTCGGCGACCTGCTGGGCAAGGTCTCGCCGCTCTTCGGCCACTATCCGAAGAGCGCGCACCTGGCCTGTCATCTCGGCCGCATCGCCGCCGCCGAAATCGCCGCGCGCGCCCAGGGCAAGCTGCCGCAGCCGCAATTGCCCGAGAGCATCTGCCACGTCTACACCGACGCCGAGCCGATGGAAATGCTGCGCATCGACGGCAGCTATCGCCTGCGCGGCGACGGCCTGATCGCCCAGACCGTGCGCCAGCACGAAGACCCGCAACCGCGCGGCGAGGATGCGCAGTGGGCGCAGGTGCTGTACCGGGAGATGCTGGTGCCGGACTGAATGGTCCGCCGCCGATGGATTGCGGGCAGGCACCAAGCGTAGGCTGAAGGGCAACAATGTTGTGCTTTGGGCCCTTGGGTTTGGCAAGCGGACTTCGGAAGGATACGGCCAGCAGCAGGAGGTGGAGGCGTGGAAACAATCCCATTTGGAAGGGCCGGTAGCCGGCCGATACCTGCCGCAGACGAACCTAGCTGGGCGCCGCGCGGACCCTTCTTAGCGAGGCACGAATACCGCCGGACTGATGTTGAAAAACTTGGCCAGTTTCCCAGCCAGGGTCGCGCTGATCTTTCGCTTGCCGGAGAGAATCGCTGAAAGGTTGCTCTGTGGGACGATTTCCGCGAGATCGCCTTGCTTCAGGCCGCGCAATTCGATCAGGTAGCGCAGAACTTCTTTGGGCTCGGACGCTTCGATGGCGAAGTGCCTGGTGTCATAGTCGGCCACCAGTTCGCTGACGAGATCAAGAAGCCCCGACAAGGCGTGATCCTCTTGGTCGCCGACCATGTCGAGCAGATAGTTCATCAGCGAAACCGTAGGGTCATACTCTTCCTCGGTACGAATCGGACGCAAATGCGCGATGCGATCAAACGCAGCCCAAGTCTTTTGCAGGGCCTTGATGTCCAGAGTGGCAGTAGCGGTTGTCATGGTTACACCTTGCCTTTCCTGTGTCGTTTGCACCAGTCGTCATTTTCCCGGTGGGTCATTACCCAACGCACGAACATCTTGCCATCGCGGTAGCGAACGACGACAACGACCCGATAGTTGTTGCCGCCCACATCGAACACGGTATAAGGCGGAACATAGTCCGCACTGCCAAAGCTCCGCCGTAGATCAGCAAAGTCGGCAAAACGGGAATTCTCGGCGACGGTGTGCCAGTTGCGCAAAGACTGCTCGGCTTCAGGATGCCTGTACCAGAAGTCACGCAGCATCTTTAGCGAAATGATGTGCATGGCCGCACTATATCAAAACGATATATTTACAGCAAGCGCTGCGCTGTAACAGATTTCAGAGCCGGCTCCAGCTGGCCATCAGCGTACGTAGCGGCAGGATTGGAAGCCCGGTTTTCAGCGGCTGGTGTTCCGTCAACTCCCGATATTCGCAGTGGTCGCCGGGCTCGGAAAATTACGCTTGCACCAACTAACCTTATGGGTTAATGTGACGGTAATGGAAAAGCGCAAGCCGCACTATGATTTAGCTGCCGTGAAGCTCGCCGTGCGGCAGCGTGGCGCGGATGCTTTTACTGCTACCGCCTTGGTTGGCGCTCAGGCCATGGGCTTGGATTCTGCATGCGCGGTTGAAGTCGTGTGTGCGATGACGCGAGCCGATTTTTACAAGAGCATGACGACTTATGCAGCAAGCCAGGTGTGGCAGGACGTTTATCACTGCGTTACGCCGAACGGCAAAGTGGCTTATGTCAAGGTGACCTTGCGCGCGGACGGTTCGATTGTGATTCAGTTTAAGGAGAAATGAGATGCCCCGTGAATGCCTGAACTGCGGAAAGGGAATTCTGCGGCATGCCGTCAAGGATGTGCCGTATGAATACAAAGGCCACGCAACAGTGGTGCCGAAGATTGCCGGTTGGCATTGTCCGCATTGTCGCGAGGTTGAATTCGACTCGGGAGAAGGTGAGCGGTTCGCCGACGCCATCAAGCGCATTGCCGCGGAAATCGACGCCCAGGAGTCTGCCGAACTGGCGCGAATCCGCAAGAAGTTGAAACTGACCCAACTCGAAGCCGCGCGCATCACCGGCGGCGGTCCGAATGCCTTCTCGCGGTACGAGAGGGGCAAAGCCCGTCCGCTACCTGCCGTGACTAATTTGTTCCGACTTCTTGACCGGCACCCGGAACTGCTGAACGAATTGCAGAACTGATCTCGCGGGCTCTTCATGACGGCCATGAGCCGCCATTCGAGAATCACCCGCAAAGCGGACGCCCGAGCCCTGTCCGTATGATTGTTGATTGATAAGGAGACCCGGATAGGATAATCTCCACGTCATTCATTACCTTAAAGGCATTCCGGCAGTGTCCGTACTATTGGCACTGACCCGAACGTTTCTGCGCCGGAATAACTGTTAGGTTGCACTCATGGACATGTCGCCCGAGCAAATCAAATCAATTGTTGAGACAGCCCTGAAAGATGGCTTGGGCTTTCCATGGTGGGCGTACTTACTTGCGTTCGTAGCAGCCTTCTTCGGTTCATACTCTGGCACCTATGCCAAACGCAAGGCGGAAAACTTGGCAACAAAGGAGGACTTCGATGAATTGCTTTCCCAAGTCAAGAAGACGACTGAAGAAACCGAAAAGATCAAGACAGACATTTCACGTGTGAGTTGGGTAGACCAACAACGGTGGTCCCTCAAGCGAGACCTTTACATGGAATTACTCGCCAGCCTTTATTCTGAAAAGGAGGCGATATTCAAGCTGTCCGATGAAGAGAAACAGCCCGTCCCAACTGCCCCCGACATTTTGGCGCTTCGTGACAAATTCATCGAGGAAAACCGAGCCCAAAGTCTCGCGGCAATCAAGCGCATTTCGAAGGTTCGCGGTGTGGCCGGTGTCCTCTTAACCGATGACGCGCAGAAAGCCTTAGACGAAATCGCACTTGCCTGGTACCAATCAATCGAGGGTAGTCCGGAAGAGTTTTATGCAAATCGCCTAGCTGCCGCCGATAAAGCGTATTCCATTGTTTTGCAGTCGGCTACAAAAGACCTGGATGTTAAGCGTGCAACCTAACGAATAAGGTTAGATCGTGATCGCGAAGCGAGCCACGATCTGAACCGTTTGTTGGACGAGCCCGGTCCTCGGAGGCGGGACTCGCCTCCCTGCAAACATCTATTTTGGCAATACCCCGAATGCATGAACTTCGGCGC
>JAXMJU010000043.1:0-6375 GCA_034376265.1 Sulfuritalea sp. | reverse complement strand
GCCTTGTGGGTGCCGGCGGTGATGATGCTGCGGTAGAGGGCATCGACTTGCTCGGCGATTTCGGGGGTGGAGCCGGAGGTGACTTTTTTGATGGTGGGCAGGCGGTGTTGCTTGTCGCCGGGGTTGATGCGTTCGGGGCTGTAGCCGCAGTGGAAGATATTTTCTTCCGCTGTTGCCCCCTCTCCCCAGCCCTCTCCCACGAGGGGAGAGGGAGAAGTGCGGGCGTCGCGGCTGTTGGCTCCCTCTCCCCCTGTGGGAGAGGGTTGGGGAGAGGGGGTGCTGGCATAGCGGAGGCCGGAGTGTTTTTCGAGGATGGGGACGCAGACTTCTTCGGTGGCGCCGGGGTAAACCGTGGATTCGTAGATGACTATTGCGCCCTTGGGCATGACCTTGCCGACGGTTTCGGAGGCCTTGATCAGCGGGGTGAGGTCGGGGCGCTGGGCGTTGTCGACCGGGGTGGGCACGGTGACGATGAAGACGTTGCAGGCGCGCAGTTGTTCGGGGTCGGCGGTGAAGCTGAGGTGTTTCGCTTCGGCCAGCTCGGCGGGCTCGACTTCGCGGGTGCTGTCGCGGCCGGCCTTGAGTTCGTCGATGCGGTGCTGCTTGATGTCGAAGCCGGTGACGGAGTATTGCTTGCCGAATTCCACGGCCAGTGGCAGGCCGACGTAGCCGAGGCCGATGATGGCGATACGGGGGTGGGTGGGCAGGGTCATGGGCGGCGGGGTAGAAAGTTGGTGTTGGCGGGATGCGAAACGGATCACGCTCGTCCGGTTTGGTGTTCAAGGCGGTCAGTGGTCATGGATTCGTTCTATCCAGTAATCCGGTTGGCGATGCTGGTGCGAAACCGCCAAGATCCACAGCTCATCCGCGCGCAACACGTAGCGCAAGGTATAGGGAAACCGATTCATAACGTAACGCCGCACATCTTCCAGTTCTACTGGAAACAGTAACGGTGCCCGGGCAATCTGGCGCGCGGCATCGCGCACGGCACTCTTGAAACGCAAGCCCAGCCCTACCTGTTGTTGCTCATACCAATCACAAGCATCGGTCAATTCATTATTGGCGATTTCGGAAAAACGAATCCGCATTATTCGTCGCCAAAGACTTCATCGAAGGAAAGTGTTTTCATCCGCCCTTCATCACACGCGCGCGCCCTGTGCAGAGCCTCTTCTGCCCATACCCGGTCAATTTCAGCGTCAGGCTTGTCCAGGCTTTGCATGATTTTCTCCGCAACCTCGAAGCGCTCTGCCGCTTTCAACTGCAAGGCCATGTCAATAATTTCGTGCTTCCCCATGATCTTCTCCTTCAAATCAAAAACAACGGTCTGCTCACAGGTTCTCAGGTGATACCCATTACACGTAACCCCTGCTGCGGAGCAAAATCCACAGTGCTATTGATCGGCAACAGCGCTCGGCACTTTGTCCAGCATCGAGGCCAGAAGTGCGTTGCTGGGCGCTCCCGTTTCGAGCTGGTGGAGTTTTTCGGTGACTACATTCATGGTTCCACCACACAGGGCCGGTAGCTTCGTGAAGTATAGCCGCCAGAGACACTACGGGCCGTGGCCAGCATGCGCCTGGCCTCGGCTTCGTTGCGCGATTCGGCCTTGAGTTGCCCGATGCGCACCAGATTATCCAACGCGGGCTGACTCATGGGCATCCCCGATCAACGACAGCAAAGGCTGAGCCATGACGCGGTTGACGAACGAGTCCGGTTCCGCGCGACGGCGCTCGAAATCTGCAGGGGTATAGCAGGTCGGATTGATTTTTCGACCCAATTGGGCCTCCAGTGGCAGCAGCCGTTCCAGGATATCGCCCAGCAGCAGGTTTTCGCCGATCAGCATTACGTCGATGTCGCTTTGCGCGGTGTCGGTCTGCTTCGCCACGGAGCCGTAGACCCATGCGGCTTTCAACGAAGGCGCCAAAGGCAATAAGGCTTCGCGCAACAAGGGTTCCACGCCGAGTGTCTTGCGCGTAAGGGCGATCAGTTCGCCGTAGACCGGGCTTTGCGGGTTGGCCTGGAAACGACGCAGATTTCCGACTCGCTCTGAATGCACCAGCCCTGCCCCGGCCAGACGGTTCAGTTCCCGTTGCAGCGAAGCGCTGCCCAGGCCGGTGAGACGACGCAGTTCGCTCAGGTGAAATTGACGTTCGGGCTGACCAAACAGCCAGCGAAACACTCGAGACTGGCTGTCCGAGAAAAGGGCTGTAGCGATCGACATAGCCAAATAATAGCATGAACATGCTAGATATTGGCTCTAAGAAATACGAAGTGCCATCGCGGCACCCCTTGCCGATCGGGTTTTCAGGCGTCATCGGGCGATTGGCCCACGTCGAAACCGGTGACCGGGTATTGCTTGCCGAACCCGTTTGCCAAATGCGCAGCCAGCGGCAAACCGACGTAGCCGAGGCCGATGATGGCGATGCGGGGGTGGGTGGGCAGGGTCATGGGCGGCGGGGCAGAAAGTTGGCGCTTGCCGGCCCCCGAAGGGACATCCCCGGCAGACAGAGTCCGCGACGGCGATTATGGCCTGATGAGTGGTGAGTCATGAGTTGCTGGGGTAGTAGCCCCCGGTCTTGGGTGCGCCACGAAATTCGATGCGTTGACTGTCTTTGAGTTGCTTCAGCCAGCGTTCAACGGTGCGCTGCGGCTTAGCCGTAAGGCTAACGAGTTCGGTGGTCTTTAGCCCGGGCTTTGAATGAATCAATTTCAACAAGCCTGCTGCTCCTGGCATTACTCCGCCACTTACTCCGCCACTTACTCCCTCATGCTGGGCGAACGTGACCATCACACCACCGGCAAATTCGCTGATCTCGAAATCGATCTCGGGGTATTCCTGCAAGGCCTTGCGGATACGAATGAAGCCACTGCCGTACTTTTCTATGGCGTTGGTGAGATAAAAACCTTCAGCCACCAGCTTGTTGCGCAGACTTGAGCGGTAATTGTCGCCCTGAATATCGGCAATACTGATGCCGCCGTAGAAGGTGCCAGGGCTGAATATGGTGATCTTGTCGTCAAAGATTTTTATCTGGATGTCGCTGGGATCTGTGTAGCTGCGGTGAACGATGGCGTTGAGCAGTGCTTCACGCAGCGCGGGCAGCGGGTAGGCAAAGCGTTCCTTGCGCTGAATGCTGCCATCAAATTCAAAGGCAACGCTGATGTGCGAGACGATGAATGTCATTGCTTGTTCGACAACTTCGAACAGTGTGTCAGTGAATTGCCGGTCGTCAATGATGGTGCTGGGTGTTTTGAAGCGGCCGATGTGGATGTGGTGTCGCAATGGTTCGGCAGCAAATAGCAGCATGGCGGCCCAGGTGGGCTGCCCTTGGACAAGGTAGTTGAGCTTTTCGAGAGCCGCCAGGGGCGTGCTGCCATCTAGCTCAAAACGCCCGCTGGCGTTGACGCGCTGAATGAAGCGTTCAACTTTGCTGGGCGCCAGGTCTGCCACGCTGGCTTGCGGCGCCGTGTGTGCGTCCCAGGATACGCCCCGCACGATGGCCGCATTGCTTACGCCAACCAGCACAGTGCCGCCCTGCGTATTGGCAAATGCAACAAGGGTCTCGATGCTGGTTTTATCAAACGACGCTTTGAATTCCAGCGACTGAGATTCGCCAGCAGCGATGCGCTCAAGCAGGTCGGTGGACGTCATTACGGGCAGGGTCATGGGTGACGGGGCAGAAAGTTGGCGCTGGCGGGACGGCGGTTGACGTTGAACTGCTGAGGTTGATGGCCGACTGAAGTCGGCCCTACGGGGCTCAGTGGAAATATTGGCATTCCGTTGCAATCGCCCATGCCTGCTATTTCGGGGTCAAGGCGGCATCGCCCGGGATTTCGGTTTGCGCTTGCCGCAGCGCCGTTATCTCGGCCTTCAGGGCTTCGTATTCGGCTTCCTTGCGGGCGAGATAACTGCGGGTGAGCAGTGCGCGATTCTTCACGCCTTTGGGGGTGAGGAGATAGGCCACCTTGGCTAGCTTGCCCTCTGTGCGACCAAAATGCCCCATTTTGACCAAGCCCTTTTCGACCAGGGCGGCAATCAGGTAGTTGACCTTGCCATTGCTGACCCCCAACTGCCGGGCAAGATCGCGCTGGGAGGCTTCCGGGTTTTGTTCGATCGCGCGCAGGATCTGAAAGTGGACTTGTTCTTTTGGGGTCATCGGGTTGAACAGGTTTGCTCGAAATGGCAGGCGCTCAATCGTGAGCGAATGGGACTATAACGGCAGCAGGGAATTATGGCAATCGGTTTTTTGCGGGGGGGTTGGCAACGGGCGCTGGCGCGGGGGCGCGTGGATGAGGCGGTGGAAAGTCGGCGCTGGTGGGACGGTGTCTGGCTCATGCCAGAAACCCTATTGGCACGGCATACAGGTTTTCACCGAGTTTGAGGAGGCGTTCGCCGCGATAGAGCACCAGGCCTTTGTCGAATGTTTCGCCAAGCTCGGCTTGCAGGCTGCGGATGTGCTTGAGATCGTGTGGATTGACCGTGGTGGTGGCTTTGACCTCGATGGCAATCACCTTGCTTTCCAGTTCGAGCACAAAGTCGATTTCTTTCTTGTCCGACGTGCGGTAGTAGTGCAGATGGGCTTTGTGTTTGGCATAGCTGTTTGCCTTGAGCAGTTCGTTGAACACCCAGGTTTCCAGTATGGCGCCTTTGAAGTGCGAAGCTTCGAAGCCTTCCGGGGTGGTGATTTGCAGCAAATGACACAGAACGCCGGTGTCGATGGCAAAGACCTTGGGGGTTTTGATCAGTCGCTTGAGCCGGTTGTTGTAGTAGGGCGATAGTTTCTGGACTTGATAGGTGTGCTCCAGCACGTTGAAATAGCTGTCGAAGGTTTTGTTGTCGAGACCGGCTTCCTGCTGGATTTCGTTTTTATTGAACAGCCCGGCGCTGCGCAGCATGCACAGGCGGTACATCTTGATGAATTTGTCGAGATTGCGAATGTTGGCCAGCTCTTTGGCGTCCGATTCGATATAGGTGCGGATGTACGAGCTGAACCAGAGATAGCGGGCCTTGTCGCTGTCGATTTTCATCATCTCGGGGTAGCCGCCCTGGATGATTTCGCCAGCCAGGTCGGTGGCAAACTCCCGCAGCAGGTAGGGTTCCAGATCGCCGTGCAGCGTGTCGATGAGGTTCTCGTGCTTGCCGTGCTTTTCCTTCAGGCTGAACGGATAGAGTTCGATGATGCCAATCCGCCCGGCCAGCGAGTCGGAGATGGACTTGAATCCTTGCAAGGAGGATGAGCCGGTGAGCACGAAGGTGCCGTTGGTACGATCTTGATCGACGCTTTCCTTGATGGCGAGCAGGAGTTCGGGAATTCGCTGGATTTCATCGATGACGACCGGCTTGGGCAAGGCGCGAATGAAGCCCCGTGGGTCGGCTTTTGCTGTGCCGTAAAGATTGATGTCGTCAAGGGTGATGTAATTGTCAATGCCGAGTTGCATGGCCAGCGTAGACTTGCCGACCTGCCGCGCCCCTGTAATCAGCAAGACAGGGAAATGCCCGGCATAGCCCTGAATGTCTTCCATGATTGCACGCGGGATATACATGTGTGTGACTGAATATTTAAGGCTTATGATACTGGATAATTAAGGTTTACAATCTGCGCCAAGTAATGCAGGGTTGAGAATCAGGCGGGTCATTCGTGGTAATCCATGGTCTTGTAGCCGTGGTGCTTGATGAGTTCATCGCGTTCGGCGGATTTGAGGTCTTCGCGCACCATTTCGGCGACGAGTTCGGCGAAGGTGGTTTTTGGCGTCCAGCCGAGCTTTTCTTTGGCTTTGGTGGGGTCGCCGAGCAGCGTTTCGACTTCGGTGGGGCGGAAATAGCGCGGGTCGACGGCGACGATGCAGTTGTCTTCTTCCCCATCCCCCTCCCGGCCTCCCCCTTGAAGGGGGAGGAGATTTGAGCGACGGCCTTGGACTTGAAGGGGGAGGAGATTAGGTAGCCCTTTTCATCGACGCCCTGCCCCTCCCAGCGTATCTGCATGCCGATCTCCGCCGCCGCGGCATCGACGAAGTCGCGCACGCTGTATTGCACGCCGGTGGCGATGACGAAATCCTCGGGCTGCTCCTGCTGCAGCATCAGCCATTGCATTTCGATGTAATCGCGGGCATGACCCCAGTCGCGCTTGGAATCCAGGTTGCCGAGGAACAGGCAGTCCTGCAGACCCAGCTTGATGCGCGCCAGCGCGCGGGTGATCTTGCGCGTGACGAAGGTCTCGCCGCGGATCGGACTTTCGTGGTTGAACAGGATGCCGTTGCAGGCATACATGCCGTAGGCTTCGCGGTAGTTCACCGTGATCCAGTAGGCATAGAGCTTGGCCACCGCGTAGGGGCTGCGCGGATAGAAAGGCGTGGTTTCCTTCTGCGGCGTCTCCTGCACCA
>JAXMJU010000042.1:0-9379 GCA_034376265.1 Sulfuritalea sp. | reverse complement strand
TGCTGCGCCTGACCGGGCGCACCCTGGGCAGTTTCTTCGCCGCACAGCAGGCGCAGGCCCTGCCCTGCCGCCTGCTGGCGCTGGCGCTGGTGCCCGGCGAGCGCAGCGTGCTGCACCGGCGCATCGAACAGCGCTTCGACGCCATGCTGAATGCCGGCCTGGTCGAGGAAGTCCTCGGCCTGCGCGAAAAGTACCAGCTCGACGGCGGCCTGCCCTCGATGCGCTGCGTCGGTTACCGCCAGGTCTGGGACATGCTGGAAGGCACATTGCCGCGCGCCGAACTGCGCGATCGCGGCGTCTTCGCCACGCGCCAGTTCGCCAAACGGCAACTGACCTGGCTCAAGAGCATGGATGACATGCAGATCGTCGATCCGCTGGCCGCGGACCCGGCGGCGGTAGTGCTGGCGGCCGTGCGCGGCCATCTCGACCGCTAGCGAAAGTCGGCGCTGGCGATACGGCAGGCTAATGCCTGCCCGGCGACTAGGCGACGATGGTCTGCGCCTGCCCGGCGCCGCGCGCCGCGATGTGGCCGAGCAGATAGACCTGCTCGCCGGCGGCCGCCAGCAACTGCATTGCCGTGCCGGCATTGGCTTCGGCGACGATCACCACCATGCCGATGCCGCAGTTGAAGACCCGGTGCATTTCGGCGTCTGCCACCTGGCCTTCGCGCTGCAGCCAATGGAACAGCGGCGGCAGCGGCCACTGGCTGCGCTCGATGATGGCCGTCAGATGTTCGCCGAGCACGCGCGGAATGTTCTCGGTGAGGCCGCCGCCGGTGATATGCGCCATGCCCTTCACCGGCATCGCCTGGATCAGCGCCAGGAGCGGCTTGGCGTAAATCCGCGTCGGCGCCATCACCGCGTCCTGCAGCGGCACGCCGCCGATCTTCAGCGCGGCATCGGGCTGCGCCCGCTCGATGATGCGGCGGATCAGCGAATAGCCGTTGGAATGCGCGCCGGAGGACGCCAGGCCGAGCACCACGTCGCCCGGCCGGATCGATTTGCCATCGATGATGGCGGACTTGTCCACGGCGCCCACGGCGAAGCCGGCCAGGTCGTATTCGCCTTCCGGGTACATGCTCGGCATCTCGGCCGTCTCGCCGCCGATCAGCGCGCAGCCGGCCAGTTCGCAGCCGCGGGCAATGCCTTCAATCACCGTCGCCGCGGTATTCACGTCGAGCTTGCCGCAGGCGAAGTAGTCGAGGAAGAACAGCGGCTCGGCGCCCTGCACCAGGATGTCATTGACGCTCATCGCCACCAGGTCCTGGCCGACGGTGTCGTGGCGCTGCCACTGGAAGGCCAGCTTGAGCTTGGTGCCGACGCCGTCGGTGCCGGAGACCAGCACCGGATCGCGGAACTTCTTCGAGATCTCGAACAGCGCGCCAAAGCCGCCGATGCCGGCCAGCACTTCCGGCCGCATGGTGCGCTTGGCCGCCGGCTTGATGCGTTCGACCAGGGCATCGCCGGCATCGATATCCACGCCGGCATCGCGGTAGGTGAGCGGGGATGATGAAGAGGTGGAGGCGGTCAAGATGCAATCCTCGAAGTGGCGGACGGAATGAGCGGCAGGGACGCGGTTTGCCGCCGGATCGGCGATAATTCGCGCTGCCAAATACAGCGAAGCTGCGGATTTTACCGGAAATGACTGCGCCACTCGACGCCAAACACAGCGACCGCCTGCAAACCACCTTGTGGATCGCGGCCGGTCTGGCGGTCCTCGCGCTGCTGTATGCGCTGTCGCCGATCCTGACGCCCTTCCTGCTGGCCGGCATCCTCGCCTATATCTGCAATCCGGTGACCAACCGCATCGCGCGCGCCGGCGTGCCGCGCCTGCTGGCCGTGGTGCTGGTGATCCTGGCGCTGGCCTTGCTGGGCGCCGGCCTGATCCTGGTCATCCTGCCGCTGCTCTACGAGGAGGCCACCGTGCTTGCCGCGCGCACGCCCGAGGCGCTGGCGCTGGTCAACGAGAAGCTGGCGCCCTGGCTGCAACAGAGCTTCGGCCTCCGGCTGCGCTTCGATTCCGCCTCGCTGCAGAAACTCGCCGCCGGCAACTGGGACACCATCCAGGCGGTCCTCGAACGCATCTACGGCTCGCTCAAGATCGGCGGCGTGGCCCTGCTCGGCCTCGCCGTGAACCTGCTGCTGGCGCCGGTGGTGCTGTTCTACCTGCTGCTCGACGGCGACGGCATGACGCAGCGCCTGGCCGGCATCATCCCGCGGCCCTGGCATGCCAAGCTGCTCGCGGTGGCCACCGACATCGACGCCGTGCTCTCGCAATACCTGCGCGGCCAGGTGCTGGTCATGGCGCTGCTCGCCGTGTATTACTGCATCGCCCTGTGGCTGGCCGACATTCCCTCGGCGCTGTCGATCGGCGTCGTCACCGGCCTGCTGATTTTCATTCCCTATCTCGGCTATGCCACCGGCCTGATCCTGGCACTGCTGGTCGCCGCGCTGCAGTTCACCGGCTGGGGGCCGATCGTCGCGGTGCTGGTCGTGTATGGCATCGGCCAGTTGCTTGAAAGCTTCGTGCTCACGCCCTTCCTGGTCGGCGAGCGCATCGGCCTGCATCCGCTGGCGGCGATCTTCGCCCTGATGGCCTTCGGCCAGCTGTTCGGCTTCTTCGGCGTGCTGGCGGCGCTGCCCGCCTCGGCCGCGCTGCTGGTCGGCCTGCGCGAAGTGCGCACGCTGTATCTCGCCAGCGGCTTCTACCAGGGGCGCTGAATGGAGGCCTCGCAACGCCAGTTGCTGCTCGACCTCAAGCCCGAGCAGCCGCCGACGCTGAACAACTTCGTCACCGGCGCCAACGGCGAACTGCTGCGACGCCTGCGCAACCTGACCGAAACGCACAGCTTCGACGCCCTCTACATCTGGGGGACGCCGGGCGGCGGCAAGAGCCACCTGCTGACCGCCACCGCCGCGGCCGGACAGCGCCCGGTGACCTACCTGCAGGGCGCGCAGGTCGGAGACGAACTGTCGCTTGCCTCCGGCAGCCTGCTGGTGATCGACGACGTGCAGCAGCTCGGGCCTGAAGCCCAGATCGCACTGTTCCGCACCTTCAACGCGGCGCGTTTCCTCGGCCTGGCCCTGTTGCTGGCCGGCGACGAACCGCCGCTGCGCCTGACGCTGCGCGAAGACCTGCGCACCCGCATCGGCCAGACCCTGATCTACGAAATCCAGCCGCTTTCCGACGAAGAAAAAGTCGCCGCGCTGCAGCGCCATGCCATCGAGCGCGGCATGCTGATGGATCCCGGCGTGGTGCACTACCTGCTGCGCCACGGCCGCCGCGACCTGCCCTCGCTGATGGCCATGCTGAACCACCTCGACCGCGCCTCGCTGGAACAGAAACGCCCGCCCACGCTGCCCCTGCTGCGCGAACTGATGCAAACCACACTGGACCTGGAAAAAGAATGAACTTGGCTCTTTTCGACCTCGACAACACCCTGCTCTCCGGCGATTCGGATTTCGAATGGGCGCAATTCCTGATCGGCAAGGGCGTGCTCGACCGCGAGGTGCATGAAGCACGCAACCTCGAATTCTTCCAGCAATACAAGGCCGGCACGCTGGACATCCATGCCTTCCTCGATTTCCAGTTGGCGCCGCTGTCGCGCCACGCCCGCAGCGAGCTCGACGCCTGGCACGCAGAGTTCCTCGCCACGCGCATCCGGCCGCAGATCAGCGTCGCGGCGCGCGCGCTGGTGGCGAAGCACGCCGCGGCCGGCGACCTGCTGGCCATCGTCACCGCCACCAACAGCTTCGTCACCGGGCCGATCGCCCGCGAGTTCGGCATTCCGCACCTGATCGCGACCATACCGGCGCAGGAAAACGGCCGCTTCACCGGCCAACCGCGCGGCACGCCTTCGTTCCGCGAAGGCAAGATAGTCCGCGTCGACGCCTGGCTGGAATCGCTCGGCCTCTGGCGCGGCAGCTTCGAGCAGAGCTGGTTCTACAGCGATTCGCACAACGACCTGCCGCTGCTGGAAAAAGTCACGCATCCGGTGGCGGTCGATGCCGACGCCACGCTGGCGCAAGCCGCCGCCGAGCGCGGCTGGCCGCAGATCAGCCTGCGCGTCTAGCCCCGCCCGCCGGGCCGCAAAGTCGCGCTCCAGGTTTGCCAACAGCGGCGCCCGATTCGGGTATACTCCGCCCCCTGCAAACGGCGGTGAACCCATGTTCATCGCCGTTTTCGGAGACGTGGCCGAGTGGTCGAAGGCACGCCCCTGCTAAGGGCGCATCTGGGCAAAACCTGGATCCAGGGTTCGAATCCCTGCGTCTCCGCCAGTGAATCAACGGAAACCCGCACTGCCTATGGCTTTGCGGGTTCTTCGTTTCTATCTACCCACATTTCTACCCTCGCGACGTGTTAAGTCGCCGTGTCACCAGCGCCCACTTTCACTGCCGTGCCGCCGGCGACCGCCGCAAGCCCTCTACCCGCTCCGTCACGGGCCTTGCAATCAAACCCGCAAGCCCCCCGCCGTCGCTACCGCATCGCATCCTGAACCACGCCGTCGCGCGATAAGGCCGCGCCACGGCTTTGTGCCTTCGGTAATCGCCGTACCGCCAGCGCCGACTTTTGCGCTTGGCTGGCGTGGTCGCGTACTGCCCGCCGCCGCTTACCTGCGGTGAAGCGGACGGCTACGATGCCGGGTTGTGTCGGCCAGAGAAAGACCAATCAGCTCGCTCTGCTCAACTGCACCCAGCCGGTCAGGGGTAAATCGCCAGCGATTCAACATAACCGCGCCTTCTGCAAAATGCAGCCAGTCGCCAACCGAGTTGGCTTGGTGTCGGCACCGCTTCGCGCCCTGCGGGTTCGCAGAAGGGTCGGTTATGTCTTGCGCCCCGGCCCGGACAAAAGCTATGTCAGCGCGGCTGTCGCGGCGTCTGCTTATTTGGGCGCTGCGCGCGGTGTGGTGGTGTCGCCCCGTCCGCCGCAAGGGGCTCCCTTAGCTGCCTGACCGGTCACGGCAATCGCTTACGCAAACATCGTAAACCCCTTCGAAAAACCGTTTACAGTCAATGAGATATGACATTAACTTGTAAACGGGTGTGAAATAGCGTCTACTCTCGATTTTTGTCGGGAGCTGAAAATGACGTTGCAGGAGGCATTTTCGCAGGTAAAGGATCACCGCCGGGGGCCGGCGGTGCGGCACGATCTGAAGGAAATGATCGTGATGGCGATATGCGCGGTGCTGTGCGGTTGTGATGGTTGGGTCGATGTCGCGGACTGGTGCGAAGAAGAGGAAGGCTGGCTGAGGAGATTCCTGGAACTGGCGAAGGGCACCTCTTCTCACGACACGTTTGGCGAGGTGTTTCGGGTGCTGGACGCGAAGGTGTTCGAAAGCTGCTTTCGGCAGTGGATTGCCAGCATCGTTGGTGTCGTCGAAGGCGTGGTGGCGTTCGACGGCAAGACCGTGCGAGGATCGAAGGACGGCCCGAATACAGCATTGCACATGGTCAGCGCCTACGCCACGGAACTGGGCGTGTCGCTGGGACAGGAAGGCACGGCAGGCAAGGGCAATGAACTGGTCGCGATCAAGGCGCTGCTGGATACGCTGGTGCTCAAGGGATGTATCGTCACCATGGACGCCCTGGGGTGCCAGACGGACGTTGCCGAGAGAATCGTTGCCCAAGGCGGCGATTACGTCTTGGCGGTGAAGGACAACCAGAAGCACCTGTCGCAGGCCATCGTCGAGTTCTTCGCGACCGCCGAAGCGTTTGAGTTTCGCAACATCGACGTGCAAAAACGTGTCTGGGTCGAGAAGGATCATCGCCGCCTCGAAACACGCCGGGCGGCTTTCGTCACCGACGTGTCCTGGATGGACAAGCCGATGCGCGAGAACTGGAAGAAGCTGGCCGCCGTCGGCATGATCGAGTCCGAGCAGGAGACCAAAGGTAAGGTCAGTGTCGAACGTCGCTACTTCATTGTCAGTGCCGGAGCGAAGACCGTTGAGCAGTTCGCCCTCGCGGCGCGGGCTCACTGGGGCGTGGAAGCCATGCACTGGGTGCTTGATGTGACTTTCCGCGAGGATGACTGTCGCGTGCGCAAGGGCCACGCCGCACGCAACCTGTCGGCCATCCGCAAATTCGCGCTCTCTGCTTTGCGCAACGACAAGACCCACCCTGATCGCAGTCTGCGCCGTCGCCGTAAGCTCGCCGACCGCCGCCCGGACTACCGCGTTGAACTCGTCGGATTCAAGCCACGGCAATGAATTCAGGCGGAGGTCATGACGTATGTGTGTGCAATTGCCGTGGTCTGACCATGTGCGTGACTATAGCCGAGGATATGGAATGCTACAGATACGAGATCTGACCCCATGCTCCCATGCTCTTCACTTGGCGATTCCCAAGAACACGGCCAAGCAACGCTCAACCTCCACCATCACATTCACATCGATGCGCCCAAAGGCTCGCCCCAGCTTGCTGCGCTTCACGGTCACGGCCTTGTCAATCATCACCTGCGAAGGCTTCTGCAAGCCATTCCCGGCGCTTGGCTGAACGGTTATGCGCAGCAACGGCGCAGCAACAAGCGCGCTTGTCACTGGTAGCACCGTAACGCTTGTGTGCTCGCCAAATTGGTCGGCCTGAATCACCAAGGCGGGTCTTGGCTTGCCAAAATCGCCCTGCATGGCGATGGTCACAAAGTCGCCCCGCATCATTCCGACCAGCCGTCCACGTCTGTCAAGGCTTCGTCCATGAGGTGCTGCATATCCGCGTCGGCCATATCCGCCTGAGCGACAAGGCGGGACTGACGGCGGCACTCCTCCGCGAAATCTGGCCGTCGCGTATCTGGCACCCAAATCTGAACCGGTCTTAGACCCGCCATGCGCAGCGCGTCGCGGTGTCTCTGGACTCGTGTATTCACATGCGTCGTTGCCATTTCATCGCCCCTTAAAATCGTTACATGCAACACTATAGCCGCATTCATTGTTACATGCAACAACGGGATCGGGTCTCACGTCGTAGCATGGTGTGTTACAACGCGAGACCTGACTCCGTGACCCCGATATCCGCAAGTTCTACCGAGTCACCTTTGTAATCAGCGACGAGGCGAATTTCTTCTGCGCGCTTCATCAAACGACCCAATTCTTTGGAGATTGGCCCGTTTTTCACAAGATACTGGCTAAACGCCGAGATCAAGCCGCTGTGGGTCTTGCCAATGTCGGGTTGTACCGGCGCACCCGACGCAAGCAGCGCTGCGCGGGCGGCATCGAAAATAGCGTAGTAGGCGCGATTGCAAGCGCCGTCAACGTCATTCAGATCGAAAAGGGCGCGAGCAGAGACACAGGCACGGGCAGCCTTCCTTGAAGGTGAGGCCGAGGACGAGGATGCGTGAGTCGACCACCTGCATCTTGCGCCGGGTCATGAGTTTGACGACTTCATCGGCGACGTAGCCGGCCATGCTGTCGTTGATGCGCCGGCCGGCGAGGATGACTTCGGCGTGGTAGCCAATTTCCTGGGCCTTGTGCGTCAGGTAGTAGGGATCGACGCCGATGCAGTGGCCACCGACCAGGCCCGGCCGGAAGGGCAGGAAGTTCCATTTGCTGCCGGCGGCTTCGAGGACTTCGAGAGGGGGCATGCTTTATTTTTCGACGTTCACTGCATTGGCCGCAGCGGCCCTGCCGTTGATGATGCTGGAAACGAGAGTGGTGTTTGACTTGGGGCGTGGACATCGCCAAGCCGGCCGATTGGCTGGAAGAAGAGCAGGCTGGGCAGATTCTGTAAAAGGGAAAGCCCTCCAAGCCAGAAGGCAAGGAGGGCTGAGATTGCTGTTACTTTTTACCGTAAGCACCGTCATGGTCGAGAAAGACTGCCTGGAAAACCATGCAAGAACCTTCTCGCTCAACAACGGCACGGTACGATTGTGAGAGCCTTATGGTGTAGGTGCCGGGCTGCCCCTTAACCTGTTCCCACTTCAAACCATGGTCTTGGAATACGCTAACCCAAGTCAAGGTTTCAAGCTTCCGAAAGGTCTTGAGAACCTTCTTTAGCTCATTGGTATCAAGCTTGCGAAGAGCTTTCAGGAACGCAGGTGTTTCAGCATCGACCACCACTCTTTCGTCATTGGTCATTCTTCCGAAATCCCGAGCTTGGCGGCAAGAGCATCGAGGTCAGTCTTGCGAGCTGGATGGCTGCGACGCCAGTCCCTTGAAGCATTTACGTCAGCTTGAACTTCTAGAGAAAGCACACGCTCAGTCATGGCTACGACAACGGCACGCTTCAGCATGATGTCTCCACCAGGCAGTTCTTCCATGATGAAGTCCATGCCGGCAAGTGCCTTGCCGACCGAAATCTGGCCGCTCTTACCGACAGTCTTGATAGCTTGCATGGCGTTCCCCTTCATGCGGCATGATTGCACTACTACATGATATCTCAGGATTCTCCGTTCAGCAAATAGAGAAGCCTGCCAGCAAGGGTACTGGCCGGGCTGATGGTGGTCACGCATTTCGTGGCCAAGTTCCGCATGAAGACCCTCAATCCCGAGGGCAAGATGTGGCCTCGGCTTCGTTGCGCGGTTCGGCCTTGAGCTGCCCGATGCGCACCAGATTATCCAACGCGGGCTGACTCATGGGCATCCCCGATCAACGACAGCACAGGCTGGGTCATGACGCGATTGACGAACGAGTTCGGTTCCGCGCGACGACGTTCGAACATGGGTGGCAGGGCAGAAAGTCGGCGCTTGCCGGCCCCCGAAGGGGCGTCCCCGGCAGACAGAGTCCGGGACGGCGGAGGACGCCGAACTCGTGATGCCTATGGCCGACTGAAGTCGGCCCCACGTGACGCACTGGAATCATTTGTTACCGCCCCATGGATTGACCACGGGAACAGATAAATCGTCAAAGTGTCTTGTGTTGCGCGTGGCCAGTGTGGCGCGTCGTGCCAAGGCAATGCCGGCAATGAAGGTGTCGCGCATGTCAATTGGCCGGCCGCGCGCTTTGCGTTCAGCGGCCAGTTGGGCGGCCTGGGTGGCTGCACTGGTATCGAACAGTGCCACGCGGTTTTCCAGATCGTCATGCAGGAGTTGTTCAAAGCGTTCTTGCAGAACTTCCTTGCGCTGGCCTGATGTGAGCAAGGCTAAACCGTAGCGGGCTTCAAACACAGTGATGCTGCTGATCCATATGGATTCCGCGGGCTGTTCGTCCAGCCAGGCAACGATCTGCGGATCAGGCTGCTGCTGCATCAGGGCTGACAGGACATTGGTGTCCAGAATCATCATGCGCTAAGGTCCATGGGCTCGACGGTTTGTCCGTGCAGTTCAGGTAGGGACTCGGTCAGACCCGTGCCGGCAAAGCGCTCGGCGATAAGCGAGCCGAGCTTTGACCGGACTTGCCCTTCATCACAGACAGCGCGACGCAGAATCTGGCGGACTTCTTCTTCCATGCTCC
>JAXMJU010000041.1:0-13975 GCA_034376265.1 Sulfuritalea sp. | reverse complement strand
GGCGCGCAGGGTCTCCGCGTAGCGGAAACGCGCATCCAGCACCATCAGCAGCAGCGCGAGCGCGACGAAAAACATCAGTCGAACCAGCGGCGCGGGACCACGGTTGAAAAACGGTGGTGGCTGGCGTTCCATCTAGCGCGGAAGCGGGAGGCGGGGGGAGCGAGACGCAACAAGTCGCGACCGCAACAGCCGCGGCTTGCCTCCGGACTCACACTCCGCGGCCATCATTCGTTCGTGAAAATGCTCCCGAGCTTTTCCATTTTCTCGAGCGCCTCGCCCGAGCCGCGCACCACGCAGGTCAGCGGGTCGTCGGCGACGATTACCGGAAGACCGGTTTCCTCCATGAGCAGGCGGTCGATGTCGCGCAACAGCGCGCCGCCGCCGGTGAGCACCATGCCCTTCTCGGCGATATCCGCGCCCAGTTCAGGCGGGGTATATTCGAGTGCGGATTTCACCGCGCTGACGATGCTGTTCAGCGGCTCGGTGAGCGCTTCCAGGATCTCGTTCGAGGAAATGGTGAAGCTGCGCGGAATGCCTTCGGCGAGATTGCGCCCTTTCACTTCCATTTCGCGCACTTCGGAGCCCGGAAAGGCGGAACCGATTTCCTTCTTGATTTTTTCGGCAGTGGCGTCGCCGATCAGCATGCCGTAGTTGCGGCGGATGTAGTTGATGATGGCCTCGTCGAACTTGTCGCCGCCGACGCGTACCGAGTTGGCATAGACCATGCCGCCCAGCGAAATCACGCCGACTTCGGTGGTGCCGCCGCCGATGTCCACCACCATCGAACCGGTGGCATCCGAGACCGGCAGGCCGGCGCCGATCGCCGCCGCCATCGGTTCCTCGATCAGATACACCTGCGAGGCGCCGGCGCCCAGCGCGGATTCGCGGATGGCGCGGCGTTCGACCTGGGTCGAGCCTGAGGGCACGCAGATGATGATGCGCGGACTGGGCGAGAACAGGCGCGACTCGTGCACGCGCTTGATGAACTGCTTGAGCATCTGCTCGGTGACGGTGAAGTCGGCGATGACGCCGTCCTTGAGCGGGCGGATGACCTGGATTTCCTTGGGATTGCGCCCGATCATGCCCTTGGCCTCGCGGCCGACGGCCTGGATGGTCTTCTTGGCGTTGGGGCCGCCTTCGATGCGGATGGCGACGACCGAAGGTTCGTCGAGCACGACGCCCTTGCCGCGCACGTAAATCAGCGTGTTGGCGGTACCGAGGTCAATCGCGAGATCGTTGGAAAAATAGGAGCGGAGAAAGCCGAACATCGTGGTTCCAGTGTTGAGGCCCACCCAGGAAGGGCTGGGGCCGGAAGGTCGCATATGATAACCTATCGCGCCCGTCGATTTAGGCAATGAGCCGGCCTGATTTCCGGCGGGCTCCCTGTCATCTACCCCACTTGTCGCCATGTCCCTGAATCTGGAAGACGTCTCCCGCATTGCCCTTTTGTCCCGCATCGAACTCTCGGCGGCGGAGCGCGAAACCACGCGCGACCAGCTGAACGACATCCTCGGCTTCATCGAGCAATTGCAGGCCGTCGATACCGCCGGCATCGAGCCGATGGCGCATGCCGTGGATGTGGTGCAGCGCCTGCGCCCCGACGTCGTCACCGAGACCGACCGCCGCGCCGACTTCCAGGCCGTGGCGCCGGAAACCGAGGCCGGGCTGTATCTTGTTCCGCGAGTTGTCGAATGAAGCTGGCGCTTCACTGGCCAATTAAGGCCCCCCACCCCCCGTCCCCCGCCCCAAGGGCGGGGGCTACTGATTGGCGCCTCCGCGTTGCGGAGGCGAAGTGACATGATCAACTCCTCACTCAAGCAGCTGTCTGCCGCGCTGGCCGCCAGGAAAGTCTCGGCCGTCGAGCTGGCGACGCTGTTCCTCGACCGCATCGACCGGCTCAATTCCGGCCTCAACGCCTTTATCGCCCTCGACCGCGACAGGACCCTGGCCCAGGCAAGGGTCGCCGACGAGACCCGCAGAGTTGGCGCTGGCGCCCCGGCGATTTCTCCTCTTTGCGGCATTCCCCTGGCGCACAAGGACATTTTCTGCACCAAGGGCTGGCGCACGAGCTGCGGCTCGAAGATGCTGGCGAACTTCGTTGCCCCCTACGACGCCCATGTCGTCGAAAAGCTCGCCGGCGCCGGCATGGTCATGCTGGGCAAGCTCAACATGGACGAGTTCGCCATGGGCTCGTCGAACGAATCCTCGTATTTCGGCCCGGTGAAGAACCCCTGGGACGTTTCCTGCGTCCCCGGCGGTTCTTCGGGCGGCTCGGCGGCCGCCATCGCGGCACGGCTGAGCCCAGCGGCGACCGGCACCGACACCGGCGGCTCGATCCGCCAGCCGGCCGCCCTGTGCGGCCTGACCGGGCTCAAGCCGACCTACGGCGCGGTGTCGCGCTACGGCATGATCGCCTTCGCCTCCAGTCTCGACCAGGCCGGCCCGATGGCGAAAAGCGCGGAAGACTGCGCGCTGCTGCTCAGCGCCATGGCCGGTTTCGATACGCGCGACTCCACTTCGCTCGAACGACCGGCCGAGGACTACGCGCGCGGCCTGGAACAGCCGCTGGCCGGTCTGAAGATCGGCCTGCCGCAAGAATTCTTCGGCGCAGGCATGGATGAGGACGTGCGCGCCGCGGTCGAGGCAGCGCTGGCCGAATACCGCAAGCTGGGCGCCGTCACGGTCGAGGTGCAACTGCCCAATTCCGGCCTTTCCGTGCCGGCCTATTACGTGATCGCCCCGGCCGAGGCCAGTTCCAACCTGTCGCGCTTCGACGGCGTGCGCTACGGCTACCGCGCGCCGGACTATGCCGATCTGGCCGAAATGTATTCGCGCAGCCGGGCGCAGGGCTTCGGCGCCGAGGTCAAGCGCAGGATACTGATCGGCACTTATGTGCTGTCCCACGGCTATTACGACGCCTATTACCTCCAGGCGCAGAAGATTCGCCGCCTGATCGCCGCCGACTTCAAGGCTGCCTTCCAGCAATGCGACGTGATCATGGGGCCGACCTCACCCTCGGTGGCCTTCGCCTTCGGCGCCAAGAGCGCCGATCCGGTGCAGATGTACCTGTCCGACATCTACACCATCTCCACCAATCTGGCCGGCCTGCCCGGCATGTCGCTGCCCTGCGGTTTCGGCCGAAACAACATGCCGGTGGGCCTGCAAATCATCGGTAACCTGTTTGATGAAGCCAGGATGTTGAACGTTGCGCACAAATACCAGCAAGTTACCGACTGGCACACCCGGATGCCGGAGGGTCTGTCATGAACTGGGAAGTCGTCATCGGGCTGGAAACCCACGCCCAGCTGCAAACCCGGTCGAAGATATTTTCCGGCAGCAGCATCGCCTTCGGCGCCGAGCCCAACGTCCAGGCCAGCGCGGTGGACATCGCGCTGCCTGGCGTATTGCCGGTGCTGAACCGCGAAGCCGTGGTCTGCGCCATCAAGTTCGGCCTCGCCGTCGGCGCCACGATCGCGCCGCGCTCGGTGTTCGCGCGCAAGAACTATTTCTACCCGGACCTGCCCAAGGGCTACCAGATCAGCCAGTTCGAGATTCCCGTGGTATCGGGTGGCGGCCTGAACATAAGAGTTGGTGCTGGTGAGGCGGCGACCGAGAAGTTCGTCCATCTGACGCGCGCCCACCTCGAAGAAGATGCCGGCAAGTCCCTGCACGAGGACTTCCACGGCCGCACCGGCATCGACCTGAATCGCGCCGGCACGCCGCTGCTGGAAATCGTTACCGAGCCGGACATGCGTTCCTCGGCCGAGGCGGTGGCCTATGCCCGGGCGCTGCACGCGCTGGTGCAATGGATAGGCATCTGCGACGGCAATATGCAGGAAGGCTCCTTCCGCTGCGATGCCAACGTTTCGGTGCGCCGCGCCGGCGAGCCGCTAGGCACCCGGCGCGAGGTCAAGAACCTGAATTCCTTCCGCTTCATGCAGCAGGCGATCGACTTCGAAGTGCAGTGGCAAATCAACGAAATCGAGGAAGGCCGCGCGATTCGCCAGGCCACGGTATTGTTCGATCCCGACACGGGCGAGACGCGGGCCATGCGGACCAAGGAAGATGCGCACGACTACCGCTATTTTCCCGACCCCGACCTGCTGCCGCTGGAAATCAAGGCGGACTGGATTGCCCAGGTGCAATCCGGCTTGCCCGAACTGCCGCAGGCCATGCAGCAGCGCTTCCAGTCCGAGCTGGGGCTTTCCGCCTATGATGCGGCGGCGCTGACGGCGTCGCGTGAAATGGCGGCCTACTTCGAGACCGCACTCGAATCGGCCGGCCGCGAAAATGCCAAGCCGGTCGCCAACTGGATCATGGGCGAACTTTCCGCTCGGCTCAACAAGGAGGGGCAGGAGATCGCCGCCGCGCCGCTGTCGGCGCAGCAACTCGCGGGCATCGTGCGCCGCATTGCCGATCACACGATATCCAACAAGATTGCCCGGGACGTCTTTGACGCGCTCTGGGCCGGCGACGGCAAAGATGCCGACGCCGTGATCTCTGCACGCGGCTGGCAGCAGATCACCGATACCGGTGCGATCGAGGCCCTGGTCGATGATGTACTGGCTGCAAACCAGAAGTCGGTCGAGGAATACCGCGCCGGCAAGGAAAAGGCCTTCAATGCCCTGGTCGGCCAGGCCATGAAGGCCACCAAAGGCAAGGCCAATCCGCAGCAGGTCACCGACCTGCTGAAGAAGAAACTCGGCGTCTGAGGGACCTTATTCGGCGGGTTTCGACGAAGACGGCGCTGCCGGCTTCGACGGAGTCGGTGCCGCAGGCGCGGCGGCGGGAGCGGAAGTCGGTGCGGAAGCCGGTGCGGCTTCCATCGGCTTCTTGCCGGTCAGTTCAAGATAGCGTTTCTTCTCGTCGGCGAAGCGGCTGCGGACCTCGTCCATTTCCTTGGTCTTGGCTGCAACCGCAGTCTTTTGCGCCGCGATCTCCTTTTCGTTGTCACGGATATCCGCCTTGACCTGCTCGGGCAAGGCCTTGCCCTTGTAGAACTCCTTGTCGCTCTCCAGCTTCTTCTTTCTCTTGTTGGCTTCCTCCAGCCGCTGCTGGGCCTGCTTCATGTTCTTGTCGATCTCGGCCAGAGCACGGTTCTGTGCAGAATTGATATCCTTTTCGCTGGAATAGGTCGCCAGCAAGGCCAGATTACGGCGACGCTCCTCGGCGGCCTTCTTGGCTTCCTCTTCCTTCCTGGCCAGTTCGGCGGCGCGGCGCGCCTGTTGCTCCGCGGTCAGCGGGGCCTCGACTTTCTTCGAAACGAAGCCGCGATTGTCGCGTTCCTCGTAGGCCCGACCCTGGCAGGCGGTGGGCAGGAAGTCGCCGCAGACCTTGCGCCCGTTGGCGTCATCGCAGCAATAGATGCGGGTCTGGGCGGCGGCGCCCATGGCCAGCAGGGCGGAGGAGGCAAACAGCAGGGCGGAAATCAGGCGCATGGGGGTTCTCCCTGGAGATGTGGAGGGCATCAGTCGATGCCGTAACGCAGGCGATAGGCACGCACGGCGGCGAGCTTGCTTTCAAGTTCCGAATGGCCGGACAGATAATCGATCAAATCGGTCAAACTGGCAACGCTGATCACCGGTATGGCGTAATTTCGTTCCACTTCCTGGACCGCCGACAGCTCACCCTGGCCGCGTTCCTGGCGATCGAGCGCAATCAGCACGGCGGCGGGTTCGGCGCCGGCGGCGCGGATCAGTGCCACCGATTCGCGGACCGAAGTGCCGGCGGAAATCACGTCGTCGATGATCAGCACGCGTCCCTTGAGCGGCGCCCCGACCAGCGTGCCGCCTTCGCCGTGATCCTTGGCTTCCTTGCGGTTATAGGCATAAGGCGTGTTGTGCCCCAGCCCGGCGAGCGCCATGGCGGTGCCCGCGGCGAGCGGAATGCCCTTGTAGGCGGGGCCGAACAGCACATCGAACTGCACGCCGGCCGTCAGCATGCGGCGCGCGTAGAAATCGCTGAGGCGCGCCAGCGATGCGCCATCGTTGAACAAACCGGCATTGAAGAAATAGGGGCTCAGACGCCCGGCCTTGGTCTTGAATTCGCCAAAGCGCAACACGCCCAGCTCGCAGGCGAAGGCGATAAACTCGCGGCTCAACGCGCTGGCGGCGGTGTGGTCGGCGTTCGCATTCATCCAGCGCATTCTACATGCACAGACACATGCTCCGAATACTCACTCTGAATCTCAACGGTATCCGTTCCGCGGCCGGCAAGGGGATTTTCGACTGGCTGGCGATGCAGCAGGCCGATGTCGTCTGCGTCCAGGAACTCAAGGCGCAACTGCCCGATCTGAGCCCGGCGCTGCGCACGCCGGCCGGCTTCAACGGTTTTTTTCACGCGGCCGAGAAAAAAGGCTACAGCGGCGTCGGCATCTATTCGCGGCAGGCGCCCGATCGCATCGTCGAGGGTTTCGGCAACGCCGAATTCGATGCCGAGGGGCGCTACCTGCAGGCCGATTTCGGCAAGCTGTCGGTGGTCTCGCTCTACCTGCCCTCGGGCTCCAGCTCGGAAGAGCGGCAGCAGGCCAAGTTCCGCTTCCTCGACCAGTTCCGGCCGCAACTGGAACGCCTGGCCGGCGACGCCCGGCGCAGCGGGCGGGAAATCCTGCTGTGCGGCGACTGGAACATCGCGCACCGGGAAATCGACCGGAAGAACTGGAAGTCCACCCAGAAGACCTCCGGCTTCCTGCCCGAGGAGCGCGCCTGGCTGTCGTCGGTGTTCGACGATCTGGGCTGGGTGGACGTGCATCGCAAGCTGCTGCCGGAAGCGACCGGAGAGGCTTACACCTGGTGGTCGAACCGGGGCCAGGCCTGGGCCAAGAACGTCGGCTGGCGCATCGACTACCAGATCGCGACGCCGGGCCTCGCGGGGTCTGCGCGCCGGGCGTCGGTCTACAAGGAGCAGCGTTTCTCCGACCATGCGCCGCTGACGGTGGATTACGACTTCACTTGCGTATGACATGGATCATGTATGACATGGATCATTGCGGCGCAGCGACAAAATGGGTAGCCTTGAACCGCAAGACCTTTATTCCAGGAGAGAAACATGAGCGACATGACTGATGTAACCAAGGACAAACTGATCGCCGACGTAAAGCTGGTGATCGCCGATACGGAGGAACTGCTGCGCGCCACCGCGGGCCAGGCGGGCGAGAAGGTCGCCGAGATTCGCGCCCGGACCCAGGACAACCTTGCTGCCGCCAAGATCAAGCTGGCCGAAGCCGAGGCGGTCGTGGTCGACAAGGCCAAGCAGGTCGGCCGCGCCGCCGACGACTACGTGCATGACAACCCTTGGCGTTCGGTCGGCGTCGCGGCCGGATTCGGCTTCATCGTTGGCCTGCTGATTGGTCGTCGCTGAACCCGGCCATGGCTGATGCGGCCGGCGGCAGGCCGGAGCAGAGCGGCTTGTTCGCGTCGAGCAAGGGTTTGCTCGGCAGCGGTATCAAGCTGCGGCACAATCGCCTCGAACTCCTCGGCGTGGAACTGGCCGAGGAGCGGCTGCGGCTGATTTCCCTGCTGGCTTATGGCGCCGCAGCCTTGCTGTGCATCGCTGCCGGGCTGATCTTCCTTGCCGTCTTGCTCACAGTGGTGCTGTGGGAAAGTCATCGGCTGCTTGCCCTCGGCGTTTTTTCGGCGTTCTTCCTCGGCGCTGGCGGTGTCAGCCTGGCGCTGGCGATGAGCCGGGCACGCGCCGGCTCGAAGCTGTTTTCCGGAAGTCTAGCCGAACTGCGCAAGGACCGGGATGCCTTGTCGGCCAGAGACGGCGGCGCAGCGCAGTGAACGCCACCGCGCTCGAACTGGCCTTGAAGCGGCAGCGACTGCAGATTGCCAGCGCGAGCCTGCGCAGCGATTTCGGACGCTATGCCGCCGGGCTGGCGCCGGTTTTCGGCGCGGCGGACTGCGCGGTCGAGGGTGCCCGCTGGATGGGGCGCAACCCGCAACTGGTGGTCGCCGCCGGCGTCGCGCTGGCCGTGGTCCGGCCGCGCCGGGCCTGGCGCTGGGGGCGTCGGGCGTTTCTCGGCTGGCAGGCGTGGCGCCGTTTGCGTGACTATCTGGACCGCCGCCAGCCGGTCTGATCGGCACCAGGCCAAATCTGGCATCGGCGACGGATTCGCGCAGCAGATCGACCCGATGGGTATCGCACCATGAAGTTCAAGGATTACTACGAGATCCTCGGTCTGGCGCGCGGCGCGACCCAGGACGATGTCAAGCGCGCCTACCGCAAGCTGGCGCGCAAATATCACCCGGACGTGAGCAAGGATCCCGATGCCGAAACGCGCTTCAAGGAGCTGGGTGAAGCCTATGCGGTGCTGAAGGATCCGGAGAAGCGCGCGGCCTACGACCAGATGGGCAGCCAGTGGAAGACCGGACAGGACTTCCAGCCGCCGCCGGGCTGGGATGCCGGCTTCGAGTTCAGCGGCAGCGAATTCGGCGGCGCTGCGGGTGCGGATCACAGCGATTTTTTCGAGGCCCTGTTTGGCCGCCATGTCGGGACCGGGCAGCGTGGGCACATGCGTGCCCAGGGTCAGGATCATCACGCCAAGGTGCTGATCGATCTGGCCGACGCCTACCATGGCGCCCAGCGCGGCATTTCGCTGCGCATGCCGGTACTCGATGCGCAGGGACGCGTAGCGATGCAGGAGCGCACGCTGGACGTGCGTATTCCGAAAGGGGTGCGCGCCGGCCAGCATCTGCGCCTTGCCGGCCAGGGCAGCCCGGGGATTGGCGAGGGCGCGGCGGGCGACCTGTATCTGGAAATCGTCTTCAAGCCCGATGTGCAATTTCGCGTCGACGGCCGCGATGTCTATGCCGATCTGCCGCTGGCGCCCTGGGAAGCGGCGCTGGGCGCTGCGGTCATGGCGCCGACGCCGGAAGGTCCGGTGCAGCTCACGATTCCTCCCGCCTCGGCGGCAGGTCGCCGGTTGCGCCTGAAAGGTCGCGGCATTCCCGGCACGCCGCCGGGCGACCTGTACGTCATGTTATCGATCGCCCTGCCGCCGGCCGACAGCGAAGCCGCAAAGGAGGCCTACCGTGCGCTGGCCAAAGCCTTTGATTTCAACCCCAGACCAGCCCTGGAGGGATAAGCGTGATGAACCCGATTGCCATGACATACATGCAGGGACCGGTGGTCGAAGAGGACGTCCGCTTTACGCTGGTGGAACTCTGTCAGGCCTGCAGCGCCGAACAGGAGCATGTGCTGACCTGGGTTTTCGAGGGCGTGCTGGAACCGGTGGGCAGTTCCCCCCAGGACTGGCGCTTCAGCGGCGAATCGCTGCGCCGCGCGCGGTTGGCATTGCGCCTGTCGCAGGATCTGGAAATCAATCCGCCCGGCGTGGCGCTGGCGCTCGACTTGCTCGATGAAATCGCCGCGCTGCGGGCCCGCCTGCAACGCGCCGGAGTCGGATGATGGGCTAGGCCATGCATATCCATGGCCTCGACACCAAGCAGGCGCTCGCCAGCCTGAAGACCACGGCGGCCGGCCTGGCTGCCGACGAGGCGGCGCGAAGGCTGGCCGAGTTCGGACCGAACCATGTCGAGGAAGTGGCGCGCGAGCATCTGCTGCTCGGCTTCGCCCGCGAATTCACCCATTTCTTCGCCATCATCCTGTGGCTGGGCGCGGCGCTGGCCTTTCTTGCCGACTATTTCGATCCGGGCCAGGGCATGGGCCGCCTCGGTGTCGCCATCGTCGGCGTCATCATCGTCAATGGCATATTTTCCTTCTGGCAGGAATACCGGGCCGAACAGGCCGTGGCCGCGCTGCGCCAGTTGCTGCCGCAGAAGGTGCAGGCGCTACGCGGCGGTGACATCGTCGAGCTGCTGGCCAGTGAACTGGTGCCCGGCGACATCGTGGTGCTGGAAGAAGGCAACTTCATTCCGGCCGACTGCCGCCTGATCGAAGCCTTCGCGCTGCGCGTGAACACCGCGACCGTGACCGGCGAATCCCTGCCCAAGGCGCGCAGCACCGGGCCCAGTACGGAAGCTTCGCCGCTGTATGCCAGGAACGTAGTGCTGGCCGGAACCTCGGTGGTGTCGGGCCAGGCGCGCGCGGTGGTGTACGCCACCGGCATGCACACCGAGTTCGGCCGCATCGCCCATTTGACGCAGACGGTCGGCACCGGCTCGTCACCGCTGCAGCGCGAAATTGCGCGCCTGTCGCGCATCGTCGCGGCACTCGCCACCGGCATGGGCGTGGCGCTGTTCTTCGTCGGCCAGGCGCTGGGCCTGCCGACCTGGGGAAATATGCTGTTCGCCATCGGCATCATCGTCGCCAACGTGCCGGAAGGCCTGTTGCCGACAGTGACGCTGTCGTTGGCCATGGCGACCCAGCGCATGGCCAAACGCAATGCGCTGGTGCGCCACCTGCCGGCGGTCGAGGCGCTGGGTTCGACCACCACGATCTGCTGCGACAAGACCGGCACCCTGACGCAGAACCGCATGTCGGTGCGGCGCCTGTGGCTTGGCGGCGGCTTTCTCGACTTCGCCGACCTGGCGGCCTCATTTACGAATAATGCGCGCCTGACCGAGGACCACCGCGAGCTGTTCGTCAATGCCGCGCTCTGCCACAACCTGAAAATCGTCGATGCGCATGGTCAAAACACGCTGCTGGGCGACCCGATGGAAGTGGCGCTGGCCGGCATGGGCCGGCAGGTGGCGGGGGAACTTGCCGACCACCAGCGGATCGACGAGATTCCCTTCGATACCGACCGCAAGCGCATGTCGGTGCTCTGCGCCACGCCGCAGGGCCGCATGCTCTACTGCAAGGGCGCGCCGGAAACGGTGCTCGCCGCCTGCGACTTCGTCCAGCTCGATGCAGGTGTCGTACCCATCGACCCGGCGGCAAAGACGCGCCTGCTCGCGGCGCAAGGACGGATGGCCGAGGCCGGACTGCGCGTGCTGGCCTTTGCCCATTGCGTGGTCAAGGACGGTAAGCCGAGCGAAGAGCGCGGCATGATCCTCTCCGGCCTGGTCGGACTCGAAGATCCGCCGCGGGCCGAAGTGCCGGATGCCATCGCGCGCTGCGCCACGGCAGGCATCCGCATCGTCATGGTCACCGGCGACCATCCGTACACGGCGCTGGCGATTGCGCGCCAGATCGGCCTGGTGAAATCCGAGCAGCCGGTGGTGATAACCGGCGACGAACTGCGCGCCATCTCGCCAGCCCACCTGCAGCTCGCACTCGATGCCAGGGAGATCATCTTCGCCCGCGTCGCCGCCGAACAGAAAATGCTGATCGTCCAGGCCTTGCAGAAGAAGGGCGAAATCGTCGCCGTCACCGGCGACGGCGTGAACGACGCGCCGGCGCTGAAGACCGCCGACATCGGCATCGCCATGGGCATTGCCGGCACCGACGTGGCCAAGCAGGCCGCCGACCTGATCCTGCTCGACGACAACTTCGCCAGCATCGTCGCCGCGATCGAGGAAGGGCGCGCGGTGTTCGACAACATCCGCAAGTTCCTCACCTACATCCTGAGTTCCAACATCCCGGAAATCGTGCCCTATCTCGCCTTCGTCCTGTTGCGCATTCCGCTGCCGCTGACCATCATCCAGATTCTCGCCGTCGACCTCGGCACCGACATGCTGCCGGCGCTGGCCCTGGGTGCCGAGAAGCCCGATCCCGCCGTGATGCAGCGGCCGCCCCGGGCGCGCAACGGGCGCCTGCTGTCATGGGGCATGCTGCCGCGCCTACCTGTTCCTCGGCGTGTTGGAAGCGGCGGCGGCGATGGCGGTGTTTTTCTTCGTGCTCGAAGCCGCCGGCTGGCATTACGGCGTCAGCCTCGACCGCAGTGCCCCGTTGTACCTGGAGGCCACCTCGGCCTGTCTGACGACGATCGTGGTGATGCAGATGATGAATGTGATTTTGTGCCGCCACCCGTTCAAGTCGGCGTTCTCGCTCGACTTGTTCGGCAATCGCTACATCCTGCTGGCACTGGCGGCAGAACTCGGCGTGATCCTGTTCATCATCTATACGGCGGCCGGCAACTGGCTGTTCGGTACCGCGGCCATCGGTGTCGAGGTCTGGCTGCTGGCACTGGCCGGCGCCGCGGCGATGTGGCTGCTGGAAGAAATGCGCAAGGCCTGGCTGCGGCGACTGCTGGCGCGGGCCGCTGGCAACCGGGCCGACGCGTGCTCCGCCTAGGAATCCTGGCGCGTTATTCCTGCTAGGCTATGCTCAGTGGGTGCACCGGCGGCCTTTCCTTAGGACGAACACATGGCAATCACCCTTCAACGCGTCCGCAAGGCAATCCTGTTTGCCGCCATCGCCGTGCTGATCCTGTTCGGCGTGGTTTGGCTGGCGCTGCCGGGCATCCTGCAGTCGCAGGCGCAGCAGATCGTCGCCGAGAAGAGCGGCCACCGCCTGAGCCTGGCCAAGCCGGAATTCAATCTCCTGGCGCTCAGCCTGCGCCTGCGCGAGCTCAAGCTCGAAGATCCGGAAGGTGCGCCGTTGCTGGCATTCGACGAACTCTTGGTCGACCTTTCGGCCGCCAGCATTACGCAGCGCAGCTGGGTCTTCGACGACATCCGGCTCGACGGTCTGCGCGCCAGCGCCATATTGCGCGACGGCGCGCAGGGCCCGTTGAACTGGAGCCGCCTGCTGGCCGCGTTCGCCGGCAAGGAAGCGCCCAAGCCCGCTGCGCCGTTGCCGCGCATCGATATCCGGCACCTGATGCTGACCGGGGCGCAGGCCGATATCGCCGACCAGCGCAGCGTGCCGCCCTTTGTCAGCCGCATCGAATCCTTCGACCTCGAACTCAACGACATCTCGACCTTGCCGGACGACTCGGGCCGCTTCAGGCTGGCGGCGAAGACCGCCTTCGGCGCCCAGCTCGAATGGAGCGGCGAAGCCACGCTCAACCCGCTCGGCTCCCGCGGCCATGTCGATCTGCGCGGCATCGACCTGGGCAAGCTCGGCGCCCTGCTCGGGCCGCATCTGCCGCCCGAATTCGGCCTCGCGCCACCCGCAGGCGTCGCCAGCCTGGATCTGGACTACCGCGTCGGCCATGCGGCGGGCAAGCTCGACCTGAAGCTCGACCCGATTACCGTCAAGCTCGCCGGGCTCGCCCTGCGCAAACCGCAGGCGCCGGGCGCGCCGCTGCTCGCGGTGGAGGCCATCGAGCTGCAGCGCGGGCGTTTCGAACTCGCCACGCGGCAGTTCGAATTCGGCGCCCGGGAATTGCGCGGGACGCGCCGGGAAGCGGCGCGGGACGGCAAGACGCGCGGCGATTTGTTGTCGCTGAACGCGATCGCGCTGGCGCCGACGCGGATCGACCTGGAGCGGCGCAGCGCGCAGATCGGCGCCGTCGAGTTGAAGGGCGGCAGCATCGCCGCGCGACGCGACGCCAAGGGCGCGATCGACCTGCTGGCCGCGCTGCAAGCCCTGGCGCCGGCTGCGTCGACGGCGCCGGGCAAAGCGGAGCCGCCGGCCGCGCCCTGGCGCTATGCAATCGAACGCGTGGCCTTGAGCGGCTTCGGCGCCAGCCTGCGCGACGAATCGATCAAGCCGGCGCTCGAACTCGGCTTCGCCGACATTGCGCTCAGCGTGGCAGGCGTCACTGACAAACTGCACAAGCCCTTGCCGCTCAAGGCCGCGCTGCGCGTCGCCAGCGGCGGCCGGCTAACGCTCGACGGCACACTGGTGCCGGCCACGGCTGCGGCGGAACTGCAGCTCAAGCTCGACGCTCTGGTCCTCAAGCCGGCGCAGTCTTTCCTCGGCCGCTACGCCGCACTCGACCTTGCCGGCGGTCGGCTGGCCGCCGCCGGCAAACTGGTGCGCAACGCAAAAACCACGGCGTATCGCGGCAGCCTGGCGCTGAGCGACCTGCGCCTCAACGAAGCCGGCACGCAGACGGCCTTCCTCGCCTGGAAATCGCTGGCGACGCGCCGGCTCGACGTGACGGCGACGCAGCTGCATATCGCCGAGCTGACGCTCGATGGTCTCGATACGCAGTTGCTGATTGCCGCGGACAAGTCCACCA
>JAXMJU010000040.1:0-3989 GCA_034376265.1 Sulfuritalea sp. | reverse complement strand
ATCCTCACCGGCCGCAGCGTCGACAAACTGGAACGGGTGGCTGCCGAGATCGTCGAAGACGGCGGCCGCGCCGAAATTGCCGCATTCGACATCCGCGACGAAGATGCGCTGAAGAATGCGGTGCAGCAAGCGGTAATACGCCACGGGCGCATCCACGGTCTGGTCAATAATGCCGGCGGCCAGTTTCCTTCGCCGCTCACCGCCATCAGCAAGAAGGGTTTCGAGACGGTGCTGGCCAACAACCTGACCGGCGGCTTCCTGATGATGCGCGAGCTTTACCTGCAGACCATGGAGACCCACGGCGGCGCCATCGTGAACATGACCGCCGACATGTGGAACGGCATGCCCGGCATGGGCCATTCGGGCGCCGCACGCGCCGGCATGGCGAACCTGACCAAGACCGCCGCCGTCGAATGGGCGGCCAGCGGCGTCCGCGTCAATGCCGTCGCGCCGGGCTGGATCGCCTCGGCCGGGCTCGATACTTACAAAGGTCCGGTGCGCGAAATGATTCCGCGGCTGAAGCAGCATGTGCCGCTGCGCCGGCTCGGTACCGAATCCGAAGTCAGCGCCGTGATCTGCTTCCTGCTCTCGAAGGGCGCCTCCTTCATCACCGGCGTCACGCTCGCCATCGATGGTGGCGCGCCGCTCGACACCCCCCTGTTCCCGATCCCCGACCACCAGCGCTCGGCGCCCTTCGACGGCTTCCATCGCAGCGTGATGCCCGACGTGCTGAAGGAGCCGTGATGCCGCAACTGGTTTCGCAAATCGATCCCGGCTCGGCGTCCTTCGCCGCGAATGTCGCGCGCATGAGCGAACGGCTCGCGGAAGTGCGCGCGCTGGAACAGAAAGTGCGCGACGAATCGGCGTCGAAGCGCGACAAGTTCGAGAAACGCGGGCAACTCTTGCCGCGCGAGCGCGTCGCGCGCCTGCTCGATCGCGGCAGCGATTTCATCGAATTCGCGACGCTGGCCGGGCTGGGCATGCACGACGACGACGGCGTCAAGGCGGTGCTCGGTGGCGGCTCGATCATCGGCATCGGCACGGTCAGCGGCAAGCGCTGCGTGGTGATGGCCAGCGACAGCGCGATCAAGGGCGGCACGATACCGCCGATGGGCCTCAGGAAAAGCCTGCGTGCGCAGGAGATCGCCCGCGACAACCGCCTGCCCTTGCTCTACCTGGTCGAGAGCGGCGGCGCCAACCTGATCTACCAGTCGGAAATCTTCATCGAAGGCGGCCGCAGCTTCGCCAACCAGGCGCGGCTCTCGGCCGCCGGGATTCCGCAGATCGCCATCGTGCATGGCGCCTCGACCGCCGGCGGCGCTTACCTGCCCGGGCTCTCCGACTACGTGATCCTGGTGCGCGGCCGATCGAGCATTTACCTGGCCGGCCCGCCTCTGGTCAAAGCCGCGATCGGCGAGGAGATCGACGAGGAGACGCTGGGCGGTGCCGAGACCCACGCCGGCGTCACCGGCCTCGGCGAGTACCTTTGCGAGAACGACGCGCATGCGATTGCCACGGCGCGCGAAGTCATGGACAAACTGAATTGGAACGCCGTCTCGCCAGCGCCAACTCTTGTGCCACCGCGCTACCCGACAGACGAGTTGATGGGCCTGGTTCCCGCCGACGAGCGCGAGCCCTACGACGTGCGCGAAGTCATCGCACGCCTGGTCGACGCTTCCGATTTCCTCGAATTCAAGCAAAGCTACGGCAGCGACACGATCTGTGGCCATGCCCGCCTGCACGGCCATACGGTCGGCATTCTCGGCAACAACGGGCCGATCCAGCCCAAGGGCTCGATCAAGGCCGCGCAGTTCATCCAGCTCTGCGACCAAAGCGACACGCCGCTGATCTTCCTGCAGAACACCACCGGCTACATGGTCGGCTCGGTGGCCGAACGCGCCGGCGCGATCAAGCACGGCTCGAAGATGATCCAGGCCGTCGCCAACGCGCGCGTGCCCAAGCTCACCGTCGTGCTCGGCGGCTCGTACGGCGCCGGCAACTACGGCATGTGCGGGCGCGGTTTCGATCCGCGCTTCATCTTCGCCTGGCCCTCGGCGCGCACCGCCGTGATGGGCGCGGCGCAGGCCGCCAAAGTCATGGAAATCGTCGGCCGCGCCAAGCTCGAACGCGCCGGCCAACCCGCCAACGAAGCCGCACTGGCGGCCATGAGCGAAGGCCTCAGGCTACGCCTGGAACAGGAATCGACGGCGCTGTTCGGCACCGCGCGCATGTGGGACGACGGCATCATCGACCCGCGCGACACGCGCCGCATCCTAGGGCTCTGCCTCGACATCGCCGCCGAGAGTGCGGTACGCCAGCTGCGCCCCAACACCTTCGGCGTCGCCCGACTCTAGCGCTCATGTCTTCGATGAACCACCGCACATCATGAAATGCCGTGACGTCGTAGGGCCTCAAGCTGGCAAATGGGCCCGCCCCTCCCATCCTCCCCTCGCGGGGAGGCTACTGATCAGCTCGCTGCGCTCGAACCCGACAAGTCGCGCTTGGCGATGTATTTCACGTTAAGGAGCTAGTCATGCAATTCACCACCGAACACCGCCAACTCGCCGACACCGTCAGCCGCTTCGTGCGCGAGCAAATCAATCCGCATGTCGCCAAGTGGGAAGAAGCCGAGCAGTTCCCCTCGCACGAAGTGTTCAAGAAGCTCGGCGACCTGGGCCTGCTCGGGCTCAAGTATCCGGCCGAATACGGCGGCCAGGAACTCGACTTCTCCTACTCGATGGTCATGGCCGAGGCGCTCGGCGATTGCGCCTGCGGCGGCGTGCCGATGGCCATCGGCGTGCAGACCGACATGTGCACCCCGGCACTGGCGCGCTTCGGCTCCGAAGCGCTGAAGCAGGAGTTCCTCGCCCCGGCGATTGCGGGTGACATGGTCGGCTGCATCGGCGTCTCCGAACCCGGCGGCGGCTCGGACGTCGCCGCGCTGAAGACCACGGCGAAGAAGGACGGCAGCGACTACGTGATCAACGGCAGCAAGATGTGGATCACCAACGGCATGCAGGCCGACTGGTGCTGCCTGCTGGCCAATACCTCGGAAGGCGCGCCGCACAAGAACAAGTCGCTGATCATGGTGCCGATGAACACGCCCGGCATCAGCCGGCAGAAGATCATCAAAATCGGCATGGACGCTTCCGACACCGCGCAGATTTTCTTCGACGACGTGCGCGTGCCCCAGGCCAACGTCATCGGCCAGGAAGGCATGGGCTTCACTTACCAGATGCTGCAGTTCCAGGAAGAACGGCTGTGGGGCGCGGCAAGCAGCCTGCGCATGATGGACAACATGATCGACCAGACCATCGCCTACACGCGCGAACGCCGGGCTTTCGGCAAGTCCATCCTCGACAACCAGGTGGTGCATTTTCGGCTGGCCGAACTGCGCACCGAGGTCGAGGCGCTGCGCGCGCTGACCTGGCGCGCCGTCGAGGAATACATTGCCGGCAAGGACGTGACGCGGCTGGCCTCGATGGCCAAGCTCAAGTGCGGCCGGCTCGACCGCGAAGTGGCCGATTCCTGCCTGCAGTACTGGGGCGGCATGGGCTACACCTGGGACAACCCCGTCTCGCGCGCCTGGCGCGACGGCCGCCTGGTATCGATCGGCGGCGGCGCCGACGAAGTCATGCTCGGCATCATTTGCAAGCTCGAAGGCACGCTGCCGCGTCCATGAATTTCCGCAAGATTCTTGTCGCCAACAGGGGAGAAATCGCCTGCCGCGTGATGCGCACGGCGCGCACCCTGGGCTATCGCTCCGTCGCGGTGTATTCCGACGCCGATGCCGAGGCGCCACATGTAGTCATGGCCGACGAAGCCGTGCGCATCGGGCCGGCGTCGGCGGCGGCGTCCTACCTGAACATCGCTGCGCTGCTCGCGGCAGCGCGGAAAACCGGCGCCGATGCTGTCCATCCGGGTTACCGCTTCCTCAGCGAGAACGCGGCCTTTGCCCAGACCTGCGTCGATGCCGGGCTGGCCTTCAT
>JAXMJU010000039.1:0-22650 GCA_034376265.1 Sulfuritalea sp. | reverse complement strand
GCGCATTGGCGGCCGCCACTTCGCGCCGCGCGACGCTGTCGCTCAACTGTGCCGCCGCGGTGTCGATCGCCTTCGCCGCGCGCGCCGCGGCCGCGCCGGTGGCGGCCAGGCGCTGATCGAGGTCGACCGGGTCCATCTCGGCCAGCAACTGGCCGGCGCTGACCGCCTCGCCGACATCGACCGCAACCCGGCGCACGCGGCCGGCGGTGGTCGGGCCGACCTGGTAGCTGCGGCGCGCTTCGACCACGCCGATGCCGAACAGCGCCGGCGCCAGGTCGGCGCGCGTCACCTGAACCTCGGTAACCCGCACCGGGGCCAGTGGCCCGCTGCGTGCCATGACCCAGACAAAGGCGGCCGCCAGCGCGATGCCGGCGAGGATGAATGCCGTGCGTCGGCTGAACAGGGATTTCATGAGGCGTGACTCCGGGCTGACGGCGTTTTTGCGGCACGCAAGGCAAACGCGGCGACCACGATCCAGAACAGGGAACGGATAGCCATGGCGCCAACGGTGCGCATTTCGTAGGCCCCGCCGGACAGGATGTGCGCCATGAAGGCTAGAAAAACCAGGATGGTCGTCACGGCCAGAAGCAGGGTCAGTTGGACGGCACCGCGCCTTGCTGTCAGCAGCGCTGCGCCCGCGGCGACATAGACAAAGCCGGCAATGAAGTTGAACCAGAGCACGAAGGGCACGATGTTGCCGAGCTCGGCACGCGCCGTCGCGCCGCCGAACAGGGCACGACCGCCGCTGACCACGGTGAGGAGGCCAAATGCGACGGCTGCGATGGCCAGCCATTTCAGCAGGTGATTCGGCTTCATACGGCACTCCTGATTCCGCGACGGTAGATGGCGAAGGCACCTGGCGCATCGGCGCGCATTTGTTTGGCCTTGCCGCTCAGCAACGATTGCATGACCAGACCCTGGATGCTGCCGATGAAGGCAATGACGGCGGCCGCGGTATCGACCTCCTGCGCCACTTCGCCACGGGCTTTCCCCGCATCGATCAGGCCGCTCAGGCGTTTCCTGTAGGCGCCGATCAGGGTGCGCGCCATGCGCTTGGCGGGGGTGTCCTCGGCGCGCTGCAATTCGCCGAACAGCAGGCGCGGCACGCCGGGGTGCGCCACGACGAAGTCGATGTGCGTCATAAACACCGCTTCCAGCGCCAGCAGCGGCGATGCCGCATCCTGCATGGCCTTATCCACCCGCTGCAGCAGTCGCTCGGCGACCCATTCCATGACCGCCTGCCAGATCGCATCCTTGCTCGGGAAGTGACGGAACAGTGCACCCTGCGTGAGATTCATGCGTTCCGCAATCGCCGCGGTGGTGATGTCGCCCGGATTCTGCTCAGCCGTCAGTTCGATGACGGCTTCGACGGTGACCGCCCGACGCTGGTCCGCGGGCAGGTTGCGCGGTTTGGATTCGTTGTGCAGCATGGCTCAGTCCAGTAGATAGTAATTGGTTACTATCTTAGCGACGGCAATGAAGGGCGTCAAGCCGAATGCGCCGCCGGGGCGAATCCCGCTTGACGCCCCGGCGGCGGTGATCAGGGATGCGGCTGGAACAGCTTGCCGCTGGCCACGCCGGCGATGGTCTTCAGCAGCGTCACGGTCCAGATGCCGGCGAGCAGGGCCCAGGCCAGCCAGCCGAAGGCCAGCGGCGTGGTGAGCCCGGTAACTTCGGACAGGCGCTGGCTGCCGAGCGTGAAGGCGCCCAGCGGAAAGGTGAAGGCCCACCAGGTCAGGGAGAAGGGCAAGGGCGCGATCTTCCGCACCGACCAAGTGAACAGCGCCGCCAGCACCAGCCAGAAGGCGCCGAAGCCCCAGAGCAGGAATACCGCCATCAGGTAGGGCGCCTGGTCGCCGGCGAAGGGCGTCGCGGCCACCAGATTCAACACACTGACCACGGTCACGCCCAGCGGCGCCAGATTGATCCAGAAGGTCGGCGCCATCGTCGGCGGCAGGCGCTTGTGCACGTAGAAGCGGTGGAAGGCCAGCGCCAGCAAGGCCATGTACATGAAGATGCCGGAGCCCACGCCGATCGCGTTGATGGTCAGCGCCAGGTCGCGCAGGGCGTCGGGCTGGATCGCGAGCAGCGGCGCGCCGGCCACCGGTATCAGCACCAGCGCCACCGGCGGCATGAAGATGCCGGGCGTGATGTGGTCGAGATTGACGTGCTCGCCCTGGAAGATCGAAATCAGCACCGCCAGCGTCAGCGAGAACAGCAGCGTGACGCCGAGCCACCAGGCCACCAGCGCCGCCGCCTCATGGCCGCCGAAGGCGCGCAGCTGAGCCGCCAGCACCAGGATGGCGATGGCATAGGCCGGATAGAAGTTGGCCGCCACCGGATGGCGGAAGCTGGCCACCACCGCCGGCCAGGCCATGACCCAGCGCAGCAGCCAGGGCACGCTGATCAGCGCGAACAGCACCAGGTTGAACCAGTGCAGCGCCCAGGCCAGCCCGGCCAGCGCGGGCACTTGATGCGAGAAATGCAGACTGGTCAGGGCGAAGGCGCCGGTGCCCATGACGGCGGCCGGCCAGCCGGGGGCGAAAGTCTTGACGATGAGTGAAAAGGTTACGGGGACGGGCGGATTGGCTGCAGTCATGGCGATGGGATATTGAGGGGTTGGGCGCAACCGTGATTCGGATCGTCGAATTCGATCTGGATCGTCGGATGCGTGATGTGAAAGCGATGGTGCAAATCGTGGGCGATATTTTCGAGGAAGGCATCGCCCGGATGGCCGCCGGGCATGACCAGGTGCGCCGTCAGCGCGATTTCGGTGGTGCTCATGGCCCAGACATGCAGATCATGCACGCCTTTGACCCCGGGCAGGGCCCGCAGCAAGGCATCCACCTCGGTGAGGGCGACGCTTTCCGGTACGCCGTCGAACAGCAGGTGCAGTGACTGGCGGAACAGGCCCCAGGTGCCGGCGATGATCACCAGCGCGATGGCCATGCTGGTGACCGGATCGAGCCAGGCCCAGCCGGTCCACAGATAGAGCGCGCCGGCAGCGACCACGCCGAGCGAGACCAGGGCATCGGCCGCCATGTGCAGGAAGGCGCCGCGAATATTCAGGTCGGATTGGCGGCCCGCCATGAACAGCGCGGCGGTAGCGCCATTGACCAGCACACCGACCGCGGCGACGACCATGATGGTGATGCCGTCGGTCGGGTGCGGTGCCTGCAGCCGCTGGCCGGCTTCCCACAGCAGCGAACCCATGGCCACCAGCAGCAGCACGGCATTGGCGAAAGCGGCGAGGATCGACGCGCGCTGCCAGCCATAGGTGTGGCGCTGATCGGGCAGCCGGCCCGCTGCCAATGCGGCGCCCCAGGCCAACACCAGCCCGGCGACATCCGACAGGTTGTGTCCGGCATCGGCCAGCAGCGCCAGGGAGCCGACCCGCCAGCCGTAAAACGCCTCGATCGCGACGAAGGCGATATTCAGCGCGATGCCAATGGCAAAGGCCCGGCTGAAGCTGGCCGGGCCGTGGTGGTGCGTATGCTCGCTCATCGGGCGGGACAACCCGCCATGGCATGCGGCACGCTGTCGATTACTTGACGAAGCCGCGAGCCTTCATGCGCTCGCAACCGTTGTCGCGCGGCGCCGGCAGGGTAACGCCCTTCTCCTTGGCACGAACTTCCATGGCCTGGTGATGTTCGGTCTGCAGGGCCTTGCTTAACGTCGATAAACCCGACCTTAGCCTGCTCTGAAACTTCGTTTTCATGATGGTTTGCTTTCTGCTTGATTGATGGAGACGGGTCAATTTCTATTCGACCTTAATATTAGGCCGGGCTAATTTACTCCGAATCCAAATGGGGAATGGTGAGATTTTGTGACAAACCCGGTGCCGCCGACAAGGATTTGCCAAATGCCGCGCGCGCGCATAAAGCGGCGCACAATCCGAACCTAGGGGATTTGAGCTGGCAAAATCCCCTTCCCGGTTCAAACACATTTATTTCCATGGTCAGTCGCCGACAATTCATGCGGGGGGATTTCAAGGCCCGCCGCAATCCGCAGCGCCCGCCCTGGGCGCTGGCCGAGCAAGCCTTCCTCGATGCCTGCACGCGCTGTGCGGCCTGCGTGCCGGTCTGCCCGACGCGCATCATCGTGGTGGTACGCGGTTATCCGGAAATCGATTTCAAACGCGGCGAATGCACCTTCTGCGGCGAGTGCGTTGCCGCCTGCAAGGACCGCGCCCTGGTGCGCGACGGCCGCGCAACCTGGGCGATCAAGGCGCAAGTGGCCGATGGCTGCCTGGCCAAGCGCGGCGTCGAGTGTCGGGTTTGCGGCGACCCCTGCCCGGTGATGGCCATCCGCTTCAGCCCGCGCCTCGGCGGGCCGCCGGTCGCCGAGGTCGATACGGCTTTATGCACGGGCTGCGGCGCCTGCGTGGCGCCCTGCCCGGTGGCTGCGATCAGCCTTACTTGATGTTGCCGATGAAACGGTTTTCGACCTGGGCCGGCGAATCGACCTGGGCCACATGTCAACTGGTTCAGACATGGCGCGACGTATCGAAGGCCTTGGTGGCGGCGACGAAATGACTGTCGCCCAGCTTCGGCGAATTCTTCTTCACGTAGTTGGCCGGACCGTGGCAATCCAGGCACTGGTTTTCGGTGAGGGTCACCTCGTCGAAGTTAACCACCGCATGCGGGATCACCGGCGGCTGGGTGCTGAAGGTGCGCGCCACAACCGGTTGCGTGCCCGGCCGCTTGCCGGCGTAGGCCTTGGCCTCGGGCGCCGTGTCAGGCGCGGCGACATCCGCGCCGCGCATTGAAACCAGGGGCTCGTAGCTGGCGCAACCCACGATGACGGTCAGCAGCGATGCGAGAAGGATGGTGACGGTTTTCTTCATGATGGACTCCAGACGAGATTGATGGTTGATCACTTCGGCGCCGCTTGAGCGACGCCGGTTACGGGTGCGACGGTAGTGTTGAAGCGGGTGCCGAAGGCGAACACATCCTTCGAGCAGACATCGATGCAGCGGCCGCAGTTGGTGCAATTGGCTTCGAGAATCACCGGCGGCGTGCCGGCAATGGCCTTCAGCGCCGGCCGGATCACCTGCGGCTCGGGACAGACGGCGAAGCAGTCCATGCAGTCGTTGCAGGCAGCGCGGGCCGGCAGCTTGACTCGCAGTAAAGACAGTTTGCCGACCAGGCTGTAGAAGGCACCCACCGGGCAAAGATGGCCGCACCAGCCGTGGCGCATGACGAACAAATCGAACAGAAACACGGCGAGCAACACCGCCCAGGCCAGGCCGATGCCGAAGAACAGTCCGCGATGCAGCATCGATACCGGGTTGACCATCTCCCAGGCGATGCTGCCCGTCGCCGCGGCCGCGACCAGCGTCATGCCCAGCACCCAGTAGCGCGTCGGCCGGCTGATGTGGGCGCTGCCCTTCAAGCCCAGCCGCACCCGCAGCCAGTAGGCGAAGTCGGTCAGCAGGTTCACCGGACAGACCCAGGAGCAGTAAGCGCGCCCGCCGACCAGCAGATACAGCAGCAGGACGATGGCCGCCCCGCTCAGCGCCAGCGTCTCCGGCACCTGCCTTGCAGCCAGCGACTGCAGGATGACGTAGGGATCGGCCAGCGGCAGGAAATTCAGGGTGTAGCTGAAGTTGAGGTTGCCCTTGACGATCCACAGGCCGAACCAGGGCCCGACCAGGAACAGCAGCAGGATGCCGAGCTGGCTGCCGCGGCGCAGGATCAGCCACTTGTGCGCAGCCAGCCAACCCTTGGCGGCAACGGCTTCGGCGCCGGGACGCGGCGGCGAAGTTTTCAGGATGGCGGTCATAGCTTGCTCCCCTGCAATGCCTTGGGCAATGCAGCGGGTTCGCCAGGAGTTGGCGCTGGCGGTACGGCGCCGGGAATCGCCGAGAGGCCCTTGCCGTGCTCATACTGCATGCCCTCGGGCATGTTGTACTGGTGTTCGACTTCCGGCGCCACCAGGCTGCCGCCGGCTTTTTCCTTCTCCACCCAGCCCAGGCGATAGTGCGAACTCAGTTGTCCCTTGGCCATGTAGAGCGGCAATACCTTGATCGATGCAACCTCGGTCGGGCATGCCTTCTCGCACTTGCCGCAACCCGTGCAGTGCTCGGAATGCACCGTCGGAATGAACAGGGTGTGCTTGCCGGTACGCGCATTGGATTGCGGATCGAGCGTGATCGCCTTGTCGATCACCGGACAGACGCGGTAACAGATGTCGCAGCGCAAGCCGAGGAAATTCAGGCAGGTCTCGTGGTCGACCAGCACCGCGAGGCCCATCTTCGATTTGTTGATGTCTTTCAGCGAATGATCGAGCGCGCCGGTCGGACAGGCTTTCACACACGGGATGTCCTCGCACATTTCGCAGGGCAACTGGCGCGCGACGAAGTAGGGCGTGCCGGTGGACATCGGCTCTTCGGGCCTGGCCAGATGCAGGATGTCGAAGGGACAGTCGCGCACGCACATGCCGCAACGGATGCAGGCGGCCGAGAACTCGGCTTCCGGCAAGGCGCCCGGCGGCCGGATCGCCGCCGCCGGCAAGGCCTGGGCGTGGCGCGCGTAAAGCCCGACGCCGAGCCCCAGCAAACCGACGCCGCAGGCCATGCGCGCCGTGTCGGCGAGGAACTGGCGCCGCGCCGCGGCGCTGGGCTTGGTCTCGTTGTCCATGATCCCTAGGCGGGGAGCGCAAAACGCTTGTCACTCCCCGCGCATCTCTCTTAACTCATCTCTCAACTCATCCGTCAGCACATTCAGGCCTTGACCACCTTGGCCGCGCACTTCTTGAAGTCCGTCTCTTTCGACAGCGGACAAGTGGCATCCAGGGTGAGTTTGTTGACCAGGCGGCTCTCGTCGAAGAAGGGGATGAAGATCAGACCCTCCGGCGGCTTGTTGCGGCCCTTGGTGTCGACCCGCAACTGGATTTCGCCGCGCCGGCTGCTGACCTTGACCACGTCGTTGCGCTTGAGGCCGCGGCGCTCGGCGTCCTTCGGGTGCATGAACACCACGGCATCCGGGAAGGCCTTGTACAGCTCCGGCGCGCGACGCGTCATCGAGCCCGTGTGCCAGTGTTCCAGCACGCGGCCGGTGCATAGCCAGAGGTCATATTCCTTGTCCGGCATTTCGGCCGCCGGCTGATAGGGCAGCGCAAAGATTTTCGCCTTGCCGTCCGGGTGACCGTAGAAACGCACATCCTCGCCCTTCTTGACGTACGGATCGTAGCCTTCGCGGAAACGCCACAGGGTTTCCTTGCCATCGACCACAGGCCAGCGCAGACCGCGCGCCTTGTGATAAACATCGAAGTTCGCCAGATCGTGGGCGTGACCGCGGCCGAAGCTCGCGTACTCCTCGAACAGGCCTTTCTGCACGTAGTAACCGAAGTAGTCCGACTCGTCGTTGCTGTAGCCGGCCCAGGCGTGGGCGTTGACCGTTGCCGTCTCTCCCTTGGCGAACTTGTTGACCTGGCCATTGGCATACAGCACGTCGTACAGCGTCTTGCCCTTCAGCTCGGGCTGCTTGGCGATGATTTCCGCCGGCCACACCTCCTCGACCTTGAAGCGCTTGGAAAACTCCATGTACTGCCAGAGGTCGGACTTGGCATCGCCGGGCGCCTTGACCTGCTGGCGCCACATCTGGCCGCGCCGCTCGGCGTTGCCGTACATGCCTTCCTTCTCCATCCACATCGCGCAGGGCAGTATCAGGTCGGCAGCCATGGCCGATACCGTCGGATAGACATCGGAGACGACGACGAAGGCTTTCGGATTGCGCCAGCCCGGATAGATTTCGCCGTTGATGTTGGGACCGGCCTGCATATTGTTGGTGGTCGAGGTCCAGTAGAAGCCGATCTTGCCGTCCTTCAGCATGCGGCTTTGCAATACGGCGTGGTAGCCGACCCAGTCCGGAATCACGCCGGCGGGCAGCTTCCAGAGCTTCTCGGAGATCTCGCGGTGCTTCGGATTCATCACCACCATGTCGGCCGGCAGGCGATGGGCAAAAGTGCCGACCTCGCGCGCCGTGCCGCAAGCGGAAGGCTGGCCGGTCAACGAGAAGGGGCTGTTGCCCGGCTCGGAAATCTTGCCCGTCAGCAGATGCACGTTGTAGATCATGTTATTGACCCAGGTGCCGCGCGTGTGCTGGTTGAAGCCCATGGTCCAGGTGGACATGACCTTGGTCTTCGGGTCGGCATAGGCCTTGGCCAGCGCTTCCAGCCTGTCCTTTGGCACGCCGGAAATCTCGTGCGCCTTGTCCAGCGTGTACTCGGAAACGAACCTGGCGAATTCGTCGAAGGTGATCGGCTTGGCCGCCAGCGGGTTGCCCTTGGGCTTGCCGTCGGGACCGGGATAGCCGTTGTTGCCGGCCACCTGCTCCAGCGGGTGATTCGGCCGCAGGCCATAGCCGATGTCGGTGACGCCCTTGGCGAAATTACAGTGCTTGGCGACGAAGTCCTTGTTCACCGCGTTGTTCTGGATGATGTAGTTGCAGATGTAATTGAGGATCGCCAGATCGGACTGCGGCTTGAAGATCAGCTCGTTGTCGGCCAGTTCGCAGGTGCGATGCGAGAAGGTCGACAGCACGTGGATCTTGACGTGGCTGGCGGTCAGGCGCCGGTTGGTGATGCGCGACCAGAGAATGGGGTGCATCTCCGCCATGTTCGAGCCCCACAGCACGAAAGCGTCGGCGTGCTCCATGTCGTCGTAGCAGCCCATCGGCTCGTCGATGCCGAAAGTGCGCATGAAGCCGACCACGGCCGAAGCCATGCAGTGGCGCGCATTGGGGTCGAGGCTGTTGGAGCGGAAGCCGGCTTTCATCAGCTTGGCGGCGGCATAGCCCTCGAACACCGTCCATTGCCCGGAACCGAACATGGCCACGCCGCGCGCGCCTTGTGTGGGTTCCTTCAGCGTGGCCTTGACCTTCTCCGCCATGATGTCGAACGCGGCATCCCAGGAGATCGGGGCGAATTCGCCGTTCTTGTCGAACTTGCCGTCCTTCATGCGCAGTAGCGGACGCGTCAGGCGGTCCTTGCCATACTGAATCTTAGACAGGAAGTAGCCCTTGACGCAGTTGAGGCCCTTGTTCACCGGCGCATCGGGGTCGCCCTGGGTGGCCACCACGCGGCCGTCCTTGACGCCGACGAGTACGCCGCAGCCGGTACCGCAGTAACGGCAGACCCCCTTGTCCCAACGCACGCCGTCCTGGCTCTGCGGCGTTGCGGCGAGCGCCACACCGGGGATGCTGATGCCTGCCGTGGCGGCTGCCGCAGCGATGGCATTGGTCTTGATGAATTCGCGTCGCGTCAATTTCATTTCAGATCTCCTTGTCTGGCTCAGATTCGGTTTGGTGATAGACCATGGCCGCCGACATCACGCCGTCGAGCTGACCGATAAGCTCATAGGTGGCGACATTGCTGTTGTCGTCCTCGGTGACGATAGTCACGATCAATTTGCCTTCCGGCGAAACGGCATGTACCTCGACCCCGGCCAGCGAGGTCAGGCCCGCCTGAACGATCGCCACGTCGCCGGGACGGGCGTGGATGATGGCGCTGGATATATTCATTGCATGACTCCGGACGGTCGGCACAGCCTGGCGCTGCCGATTTGAACGCCGTGCCGCAATAACCATTAATTTTTTAAGGTCTTGTGCACACACAGCATCCTAGGCTTGCGGGGTGCAGTTACCTTGATGCGAATCAACCGGGAAGGCGTACAAATAAAAATTGCCATAGAGCTTTCGCCCATGGCAATTCAATGAACTTATCGAGCAGGCGTGACGCCTGCAGGCAGGCCGGTCAGGGATCTATCTGGTCGATCACGATGCGCAAACCCTTGGCTCCAGGCTTAACGGCAGCGCTCTTGCCGCTGAGGTCGCCCTTGCCCGGCGTCGCCATGCCGGACTTGGAAATGCGGACTTCGATGCGCACCTGTTGCGCCGAGGAGAGATTGGCCCCCGGCATCACCGCTTGACTGTCGTCAAGAGTGAAATCCAGCGGCAAATCGGCCGCGCGCACGCGTTGCGCGGCCAGGGGCATGCGCGGGCCGTCGACGGCGCGGGCAAAAATGAATACCACGTCTTCCGGATTCGCCTTGCCTTTCAAGGCGGCGGCAAGCTCGACGCGACCACTGACGGCACTGGCCGCCGCACTCGCCGACGGCTTGCCGGGGGCCGCGGCGGCGGCGGGGCCGGTGGCCGCGCCGGTAGCAGCCTTGGCCACACCCTTATGCACCTCGTCCTGCGGCATCACGGCGCCCGCCACCACATCCGCCTTGGCGGGCCTGGACGGAGCGCCGCCGCTGCGCCCGCGCGCCATGGCGATGCTGGACTCGACCATGCGCGCATCTTCGCTGCCGGGTTCGAGCTGGGGCAGCAGCCGCTCCCAAAGCGCCGCGGCCTCGGCGTGACGTCCGCCGTCGAGCGCCTCGCCGCCGCCAAGGAACAGGGCCAGCATGTTGTCCGGCTCAAGGCGCAAGGCCTGTTGAATCAACTCGCGCGAACGCGGATTGAAGCCGTTGTGCTTCTGCACCAGCAGTTCCGCGACTTCGGCGAGCAGTTCGGCATTCTTGTTGAGTTCGGGTCCGACACGGTCGAAGGCGCGCTCGGCATCGTCCCAGCGGCCCAGCGCCTTGTAGGAGCGCGCCAGCATGGCCCAACCCTCGGGGTTGTCGGGGTTTTGCTCCATCTTTTGCGCCAGCTTGGCCGTGAGCTGTTCCATGTCGGCCGTGGCGCGCTGCGTCTGCACCGCGGCGGGCAGCACCGCCGCCGGGCTGCCGAGCGCGGCATACAGTCCGCCGGCGAGCAGCGGCAGCACGATGGCCAGCGCGATGCCGCTCCTGCGGCTGAAGCCATCGACCGCTGAAACTTCGGTGGCGGCGGTGTCGTCGAGCAGTTGCCGCTGCAATTCCTCGCGCGCCTCGGCGAGATCGTCAGCCGACAGCACGCCATTGTTGCGGTCGCGCTCGAGTTCGGCCAGGCGATCGCGGTGGATGGCGGCATTCAGCGCCGGCAGAGAGTTGGCGCTGGCGGCACGGCGGGAAACCGGCCACCACGGGCGCAACAGCAACACGAGGGCGACGACGGCCAGCGTCGCCGCGGCAAGATAGAAGTAAGGCATGGTTTGGTTTGGTCCAGCAAGGTCGCGGCGCGGCGACGCTCTTCATCGGAAAGTACCGGCGCGGCGCCATCCTTGGCGCGGCGCCGCAGGAATGCGATCAATGCGGCGAGACCGCCCGCGAGGAACAGGAAAGGCCCGCCCCACAACAGCCAGGTGGTCGGTTTCAGCGGCGGCCGGTAGCGCACGAAATCGCCGTAGCGGTCGACCATGAAATCGAGGATTTCCTTGTCGGTCTTGCCTTCGGCGATCATTTTGCGAATCTCGCGGCGCAGGTCCTGCGCCAGTTCGGCATGCGAACCGGACAGCGATTCGTTCTGGCAAACCAGGCAGCGCAACTCCTCGCTGATCGCCACCATGCGCTTTTCCACTTCGAGGTCGGCCGCCATCGGTGCCGCCTCCTTGGCCATCGCCGCGCCGGAGAAAATCAGCACACACCAGACCAACAAGCTGCTCAACTTCATTTCGACAACTCCGCGACCAGGGGCAGGATCTGCTTCTGCAGCGATTCCGGGGTGATCGGACCGGTATGCTTCATGCGGATCAGGCCAGCCTTGTCGATCACATAGGTTTCCGGCACGCCATAGACGCCGTAATCGATGCCAACGCGGCCGTCGGCATCGACCGCCGACAGCACATAGGGATCGCCGAACTGCGCCAGCCAGCCCTTGGCATCGGCCTCCTGGTCCTTGTAGTTCAGGCCGACCACCGGCAGCTTGCCCTCTTTTGCGAACGCCACCAGCAGGGGATGCTCCTGGCGGCAGGACACGCACCACGAGGCCCAGACGTTGAACAGCCAGACCTGACCCTTCATGTCGTCCGGCGAAAAGCTCTTGCCGGCCGCGGCCAGTTGCGGCAGCTTGAATGCCGGTGCCGGCTTGTCCTTCAGCGGCGAGGGCACGTCGCGCGGGTTCAGGGTCAGGCCGACGGCGAGGAAGACCACCAGAACCACGAACACCCCCAGCGGAATCAGGAAACGCTTCATGCCGCGACTCCGGCCGGAATCCCTGCCGCGGCCCCGGCCTTGAGGCGCAGGCGATAACGCCGGTCGAGCATGGCGATGAAGCCGCCCAGGCCCATCAACAGGCAACCGCCCCAGATCCAGTCGACGAAGGGCTTGTAATAGACCCGCACGCTCCAGGCGCCCGTATTGTCGAGCGGTTCGCCGAGCGAGACATACACGTCGCGCGTGAAGCCGGCATCGATCGCGGCTTCGGTCATCGGCATCTGCGACGAGAAATACTGGCGCTTCTCCGGATGCATGGTCTTCAGCACGCGGCCGTCCTTGGATAACTCGACGGTGCCGACCGAGGCGCGGTAGTTCGGGCCGGGAGCCGATTTCACGCCGATCAGGCGGAAGCCGTAGCCGCCGACCTGGACGGTATCGCCCGGCTCCATGCGCACGTCCTTCTCCTCCTGGTAGCCGCCGACCATGGCGACCCCGATCACGAACACGGCGATGCCCAGGTGCGCGACCTGCATGCCCCAGAACGCCGCCGCCGGCCTGCCGGTCTTGATGCGTTCAAGAATCTGGAACACGCCGCTGGCGGTGATCCAGACTGCCAGCAGGGAGCTCAACGCGGTGAGCGGCGTCCACGCCCCCATCAACAGCGGCAAGGCGATGCCGGCGATCACGGCCAGCGCCATGCCGACCCGCAGCCGGCGCGCAATCGCCTTGAGGTCGGCATGCTTCCAGTTCGCCATGGGCCCGACGGCCATCAGGATCAGCAGCGGCACCATGACCGGCACGAAGACCGCGGTGAAGTATGGCGGGCCGACCGACAGCTTGCCCATGCCGAGTGCATCGATCAGCAGCGGATACAGGGTGCCGAGCAGCACGCTGCCGGTGGCCACCAGCAGCAGCACGTTGTTCATCAGCAGCATGGTTTCGCGCGATACCAGGCCGAAGTTGCCGCCGGCGCTGACCTTGGGCGCGCGCCAGGCAAACAGCGCCAGCGAACTGCCGACCACCACCACCAGCAGGGCCAGGATGAAAATGCCGCGACGCGGATCGGAGGCGAAAGCATGGACCGAGGTCAGCACGCCGGAGCGGACCAGGAAGGTGCCGAGCAGGGACAGCGAAAACGCCGCGATCGCCAGCAGCACCGTCCAGTTCTTGAAGGCGCCACGCTTTTCGGTCACGGCCAGCGAATGAATCAGCGCCGTGCCCACCAGCCAGGGCATGAAGGAGGCATTCTCCACCGGGTCCCAGAACCACCAGCCGCCCCAGCCCAGCTCGTAATAGGCCCACCAGCTGCCCAGCGCGATGCCGAGCGTGAGGAAGACCCAGGCCGCCGTGGTCCACGGCCGCGACCAGCGCGCCCAGGCCGCATCCAGCCGACCCGAAATCAGCGCCGCGATGGCGAAGGCAAAGGCTACCGAAAATCCGACGTAACCCATGTAGAGCATCGGTGGATGGAACACCAGGCCCGGGTCCTGCAGCAGCGGGTTGAGGTCGCGGCCTTCCGCGGCCGCCGGCAACAGGCGTTCGAAGGGATTCGAGGTGAACAGGACAAAGGCCAGCAGGCCGATGCCGACCAGGCCCAGCACCGCCAGCACGCGCGCCACCATGACTTCCGGCAGTTGGCGCGAGGCCAGCGAGACCGCGGCGCCCCAGCCCGCCAGCATCAGAACCCACAGCAGCAGGGAACCTTCGTGACCGCCCCAGACGGCCGAGAAACGATAAAGGGTCGGCAGCTGGCTGTTGGAATGGCCGGCGACATAACTCACCGAGAAATCATTGGCGAGGAAGCTCTGCGCCAGACAGGCGAAAGAGATGGCGATCAGCACGAACTGCGTCTGCGCCGCCGGTCGCGCCAGCGCGATCCAGTGTTGCTGCCCGCGCTGGGCGCCGATCAGCGGCAGCACCCCTTGCACGATCGAAACCACGAAGGCGAGGATGAGAGCGAAGTGTCCGAGCTCAGGAGTCATGGCTTTTCTGTACCTGGTTTATGGCCTGCCGGGATTCCGGCGACATGTGATGTGCTTGCGTCCGCCGCGTCGCAACCCGGCTTTTATAGCGCCCCCGAAGCGCAGGCAGCGGCACTGCCGGGCTCACTTGGCTGCCGTCGGGGCTACCGTCGGATTCTGGGCTTTCTGCGCCTGGTCGAGCGCGTGCTGGGCTTCCGGCGGCATGTAATTTTCATCATGCTTGGCGAGGACTTCGGTGGCGGCAAAGATGCCGTCGCCGCCCAGTCTGCCCTGCACCACCGCGCCCTTGCCGTCACGGAACAGGTCGGGAAGGATGCCGGTGTAAGCCACCGGAATCTCCTTGGCCATGTCGGTCATGACGAAATGCACCGTCATGTCCTGGCGCTTGATCGAGCCTTCCTTGACCAGGCCGCCGATGCGGAAGGCCTTGCCCTGTGGCGCCTTGCCGGCGGCCACCTCGGTGGGCGTGACGTACAGCGCGATGTTGCTGTCGAGCGCGTTCAGCGTCAGCACGGCGGCGACGGCCAGCGAGGCAAGGCCGCCCAGGATCAGGGCGATGCGTTTTTGTCTGGGTTTCATGAATTTTTCTGTTGGAGTTCGAGTTCGTCGGCGAGTCGTTCGCGGGCCAAACTCTTGCGAACGTCGCTAAGACGCCGCTTGGCCAGAAAAGGTTCCGCGATCATCAACAGCGCGCAGGCGCCGAAGCTGCCCCAGACATACAGGGCGTAACCGCCCATGGCGAAGAATTCACCGACGCTATTCCACTGCATGCTTGACCCATTCCGTGTGTCGCTCGCGTTCGAGGATGATGGCGCGCACCCGCATCAGCGCCACGGCAATCGAATACATCCAGAAAGCCAGGGCCATCAACAGCATGCCCCAGAGCATGGTCTGCGCCATCGACGGCGCCTTGTTGAGGTTGATCGTGGACCCCTGGTGCAGGGTATTCCACCACTTCACCGAGAAATAAATGATGGGGATGTTGACCACGCCGACCAGCGCCAGGATCGCCCCGGCCTTGTCGGCGCGGCGCGGATCGTCGATCGCCGCCTGCAGCGCCATGAAGCCCAGGTAGAGGAAGAACAGGATCAGCTCCGAGGTCAGGCGCGCATCCCATACCCACCAGGCGCCCCACATCGGCTTACCCCACAGGGCGCCGGTCCATAGCGACAGCGCCGCCATCAGGGCCCCGGTGGGCGCCAGCGCCTGTGCCATCATGCCCGACACGCGCGTGTTGAGCGCCAGCCCGAGACCGGCCCAGAAGGCCATGACCAGGTAGATGAACATCGACATCCATGAGGCCGGCACATGCACGAAGATGATCCGGTAGCCTTCGCCCTGCTGCGCATCGGTCGGCGCGACGAAGAACGAGATCCACAGTCCGCCAATGCCGAAGATGATTGCCGCGGCCCAGAACCATGGAATCATGCGCCCCGCCAGAGGATAGAAACTCTGCGGACTGGCAAACCTGAACCACTGAATAATCGACTGTCTCACTCCAATGCAACCCTCAAAGCGGCCGTGGTCGCCCACGGCGCAAAAAAACCAGCCAGCGCCAGCATTGCCGCCAGCAGGGACAGATGCCCTCCCGCGCCAAGTCCGGCACTATGCGCTTCCACCGCGCCGGCGCCGAAGATCAGGGCCGGAATGTACAGCGGCAGTACCAGCAGCGCCAGCAGCACGCCACCACCACGCACGCCCAGCGTCAACGCGGCGCCTATCGCGCCGATCAACGACAGCAACGGCGTCCCCAACAGCAGCGCCAGGGTCAGGATGCCCAGAGTCGAGGCATCGAGATCGAACTGCAGGCCAAGTATCGGTGCCAGCAACACCAGCGGCAAACCGCACAACAGCCAGTGCGCCAGTATTTTACCGGCAACCAGCAGCCCCAAGGGCGATGGCGACAAGGCCATCTGCTCAAGAGTGCCATCCACATGATCGGCGGAAAACAAACGTGGCAAACCGAGCAGGGTTGCCAGCAGCGCGGCAACCCACAGGATGCCTGGCGCAATTTTCTTCAGCAATACCGGTTCCGGCCCGATGCCGAGCGGAAACAGGCTGGTGACGATGACGAAAAAGAACACCGCGGTCAGCACCTCGCTCTTGCGTCGCAGCGCAAGCAGCAGATCGCGCCGCACCGTGGCCAGGAAAGCGTTCACAGTACCAACGCCTTGCCGCCCGGCACGGGCAGTGGCTGGTGGCTGGTCAGCACGGCCATCCCGCCCGCTGCCAGATGCTCGGCGATCAGGTCGCCGAGCAGGCGGACCGCGGCGACATCGAGCGCATTGAAGGCTTCATCGAGCACCCAGATCACCGCCGGGCGCGTCAGCAATCGCGCCAGCAATACGCGCCGCTTCTGACCGGCCGAAAGTACGCGCACCGGCAAATCCTCGCGACCGCGCAAACCGAGCCGGACCAGGGCCGCCAGCGCCTTGGTCTCGTCGAGCCCGACACCGTCCAGCGCCGCGGCCAGCAGCAGATTCTCCAGCGGGGTCAGGTCTTCCTTGACCGCGGCATGGTGTCCGAGGTAGATCAGATCGCGGCGGAACTCGGCAGAGGGCGTCGGCTCGTTGCGCCAGCGTATTTCTCCTGCGTCGGCCGGCGAAAGCCCGACCAGAAGACGCATCAGGCTGGTCTTGCCGGCGCCGTTTTCGCCCTGCACGTGCAGCCACTCACCGGGGTCGAGAGAGAATCCGACGTCGGTGAACAAGCGGCGTTCACCGCGCGAACAGGCAAGACCCGAAACATTGAGCATCCCGCAATTGTGCCCGAAACCGGCGCGCAGCAACTTGCGCGCGGTCAAACGGCCTGCCGCGGCGGCAACAACACCGTCGCAATGGCCGTCAGAACCAGCACCAAGGCAGCGAAGTCCTGCCAGCGCGGAGCTTCGTCAAGGATGACCATGCCGCTGAAAACCCCAACCACCGGAACGATCAGCGAACCGAGCGAGGAAACGGCGGCCGGCACCATCTGCACCAGTTTGTTCCATGCCCAGTAGCAGAACAGCAGGCCGATGAAGACGTTGTACCAGAAGCCGAACATCGGCCAGAAACTGACGCGGCTCCATTCGACGCTTTCCAGCGCATAACCCGTCAGCGCGATGGGTATCCCGCCGAGCAGGGCCTGCCAGGCTGTCAGCGAAGTGATGGGCATGGGCAGCGGATTCCGTTTGTAGATCACCAATCCGCCGGCCCAGAAAATCGCGGCGATCAGCATCAGGATCACGCCGATCGGCGCGCTGCCGAGTTTCTCGAACTCCGTGCCGATCAGCAGCGCCATGCCGCCCATGCCCAGCGCCAGACCGATCAGCCGGCGCCGGGTAAGAGGCTCATGAAGGAACCAGACCGAGAGCAAGGCGCTCCAGATCGGCATGGTGTAACCAAGGATTGCCGCGCGCCCGGAAGGCAGCAGGCTGACGCCGTAGATGGCGAACATGTTCCAGCCCACGATGTTGCATGAGGCCATCGCCAGCAGCTGGCGCCAGCGACCGGCCGGGACTCGCAGGGACTGCCCGGATAACCAGGCGATGCCGAACAGCCCGAGGGCAGCCAGCAAGATGCTGTCGCCGCGGAACATCAGCAGCGGAATCTCGGCGATGACGACTTTCATGATCGGCCAGTTGAAACCCCAGCCGAGAGAAAGCAGACCGAGCAGGACGAGCCCGGCACGCGGGATGTGGGCGGATGACATGGGGCGCGAGTGTCGCACGCTGCCATGGCCATTACAATCCGCCCATGCCTGCCTTCCCCCTGCTGCCACTGCTGGCCATCGCCGCCCTGCTTGCGCTCTTGAGCGCGGGAGCGATGTTGATTGCCGGCCTGGGTACGCCGCAACTGGCGGCCCATCTGGCCTTCGCACTGGGGGTGCTGCCGCTGATCCTGGCCGCAATGACTTACTTTGTCCCGGTGTTGACGCGCAGCGGCGCGACCGGTCTTGCGGCGGCATGGCCGCCCTTGCTGGCGTGGACCGGTGGGGCGCTCGCAGTGTTCGCTTTCGCCACGGATTTTTCGCCGACCGGTTTGGCCGTCGCGGCAACGCTGGCGGCGCTGGCGGCCCTGGCGCTTGGCGGCTGGACCCTGGATCGTGTGCGCCGCATGTTCGGTCCGCGCCATCGGGGGCTGGACTGGTATCTGGTCGCGCTCGGCTTTCTGTTCCTGGCATTGCTGGCGGTTGTGCTGATGCCCTGGTTTCCCGCCCAGCGCAGCGGCCTACGCCTGTTTCACCTGCATGCCAACCTGCTCGGCTTTGTCGGGCTCACCGCCCTCGGCACCTTGCAGGTGCTGCTGCCGACCTGCCTGGGGCAACCTGACCCCGCTGCCGCGATGCGTCTGCGCCGCGACCTCAAGTGGGCGGCGGCCGGGGCTCTGCTGATCGCACTCGGCGTTTCCTCGCTCCTGCCGACGTCCGTCGCGATGGCGGGACCAGGCCTCGCGTTGCTGGGTACCGCGCTTTATGGCTTTGTCGTCCTGCGCATGCTGCGCGCCTGGCAGTCGCGGTTCGGCCTCGCTTTGCTGCAACTGCACGGTGCAGCGCCCTCGCTGGCAGCGGCGGCCTTCGGCTTGCTGGCCCTGCTGGCGTTGGGTGCCGTACATGCTGCCGGCTGGCTGCCGGCGCGCCCCGCAGTGGCTGGCTTCGTCGTCGCTTTCCTGCTGCCGCTGGTGAGCGGCGCCGCTTCCCACCTGCTGCCGGTCTGGTTGCGACCGGGAGTTCAGGGCGCATGGCATAAGGCTCTGCGCGCCCGACTTTGCCGCTGGGGCGGCTTGCGCGGCTTGCTGTTCCTACTGCTTGGCCTGGCGATTGCCGCCAGTTGATCAGGAAAAGAAACAGCCGAATCAACTAATAAGTTGATTCGGCTAGAGATTTGGTGGGTTGTGAGTGGCTCGAACACTCGACCTACGGATTAAGAGGCGCGGGAACGTTTTACAGGTGCTGTTAAATCAATGCCTTGCGACACACGGCAAAGCAGCAACAAAGCGAAATGAAGCGAATTCGCATGCGAAGAAGCGTCGCGTAGCTACGAAATAGCTACGCAGGGGGCGGCGGTTGCGGGGCGGTTGTTCCAAGTGCAGCGAGTCAAGAGACGATCGCCGCAGATGCGCCGATAACATAACATAACGTAACGTAACGTATCCAGATAACATAACATAACGTAACGCATGATCAGGACGTGTCGGTGGTGCGAAGTGCAGGCGGCGGGGCGCTGGTGTTTTTGGTCTTCCGGTGCGTTGCACGGGCGGTTCATCCGTCAAGGGGAAGCTTTGTAACAGTTCAGCATCATCGAACTGTTATGAATACCCCTTGATCGGCGTACAGCCCCGCAGGGAATGCTTTTGTCTTATGGGATGCGGGGCGGCCTTATCCCCCGCATCCCATACAGACAAAATGGCAGGAAATAGACGAGGCGGTTAGTTATGGCCTCGGAAAGCGCAGCGCACTCGGTATGCCCTACGGATGGGCAGAAGCCGAATTGGCAAAATGCTCTTGACAGCATTTAGTCGTGCTGTGATATGCTCCGATCTGATTAGGCATGGTCCCAATAAATATCCGATCAGCAATGAACCATTGCTAGTCAGGGTTACTATAGAAAACATACGGGGACCATGTGTCGAGCGCCAATAGCAAGACCGGGTTGCCCTTAGAATCAGGGACTGGACCGGCACCGGGCGACATCAAGCAAACCGAGCAATCGGCGCTGATGTCGCTTCGTCTTTTTTGCGCTTCCAGCGTCGATTTATTCAATCGATTTTGGAGCGATCATGCAGACTCAATACCATCACGAAGACGGCGACGCCGGGGCGCCCGCCCGCAGCGAGGCACGAGCGAGGACGGACGCACCGCCGACGCCGGCGAGCGGGGCCCCGTGTAGTAATACGGGGCGAAAGAACGAAAGAGAAAATCCCATTGCATCCCCTGAAACGCCGGATTGGCGCTCGCGTGTCGGGCGGGTGATCGAGATTGATGGGGTGGATGTTTCCGATACATCGCGCGGCGGGGAACGGTTGGAGATGGTCACGACCGGCAAGCATTCAATTCACCGTTTGCACCCCCTGCCGGACGAATCCAAGCCCGCTAGCGCGGCGCTAATCGATTGGCTAGCCTTCACCCTTACCCCGCCCCTACAAATCGGCCTGATGGCCCGCCTCGATGGCCTGGACGATGCTGGCTATCGCTGGATGTGCGGCGAGTTGGTCAGGCTGTTCAATGTTGACGCCAACAGCATCGAACGGCAAAAGACGGGCGGCAGCGGTTACAAGCATCGCGCACGATTTCCCGGCGGTCAAATTCTTTGGGGTGGCGCGAATCAGCGCGGAACGATCAATGTCAGCATTACCGGTGTGGGCTGTTTGCGGATTGAGAACTGGCCGACGATCGCCGCATGGTTGGAAGGCCAAGGCGCAACCCTCAAACGGGTGGATCTCGCCTACGATGATTTCGCATGCGAAACCTTCAGCATCGAGAAGCTACGCGAATGGTACGAGGCCGGCGAATTCGGGGCCGGTGGCCGGAAGCCAGAAGCGCAACTGATTGATGATCTCGGATCGGGCAAAGGTCGAACCTTCTACGTCGGCAACCGCAAAAACGGCAAGCTGTGTCGCGGCTACGAAAAGGGCAAACAGCTAGGCGACCCTGAAAGCCCGTGGGTGCGCGTTGAGGTCGAGTGGCACGACAGGTCGAGGGTGCTGCCCTACGACATGCTGACCCGCCCAGGTCAATACCTCGCCGGGGCCTACCCCTGCTTGCGCTTCCTCAACATCGAGCAATCGAAGATCAAGACAATTTTTCGGGGTGCCAAGATCGCATATGACCGGGCGGTGGCGAATCTGCGCCAGCAGGGCGGCAAGCTCGTAAATCTAATGCTGTTCGTCCTCGGCGGTGATTATGGCGAAGTGGTGGAAGCGTTGAGGCGGGACGAAGGCTACCCAAAGCGCATCGAGCCGTTCAGTTACCACGTGGCACAAGAGCCGGAAGCCTTGGCGCATTCATTCGGCATCATGCCGGAATACGCCAACTAGAGGGGAAAGCATGGACACCCTCGACACCCAGCAGGCGGCCAAATTCCTGCATATCCACCCGGTAACGCTGCAAGGCAAAGCCCGCAGGGGCGAGATACCGGGGGCGAAGATCGGTAAGCAGTGGGTATTCCTGCGCCTTGATCTGGTGGCGCATGTACGTGCACAATACGTAGCGCGTGTGTCGCAGGGTGATACTCAGGAGAACAACGGATGTCACTCTACAAACGCAAGGATTCGCCCTATTGGTGGGTTAAGTTCACCATCTTGGGCGAAGACGTATCGAGAAGCACTGGGACAGCCGACAAGGACCAAGCCCAGGAATTCCATGACCGGCTAAAAGTCGAGTTGTGGGAGGTCAAGAGATTGGGCCGCAAGGCTCGAAAATCTTGGCAGGATGCGGCAGGGCGTTGGCTGGCAGAAACCGCCGAGAAACGGACGCACCGCGAGGACGTGAGAAAAGTAGCATGGTTGCATACGTACCTCGGGGATCGGATGCTGGACGAAATCACGCTCGACGTGATTGACCGCATTCGGGCGGCGAAGTTGAAGGAAGCAACGAAGGCCACGACCAATCGGCATTTGGCGCTGATACGGGCCGTTCTCAGGCGGGCGTGCGACGTGTGGGAATGGATTGACAAGGTGCCAAAGATTTCGCTCTTTAAAGAAGCTCCGGGCCGGGAACGCTCGCTGACATGGGAGCAGGCGAAACGGGTGCTTGACGAACTGCCGGAACATCAACGCGAAGTCGTATTGTTCGCACTGGCGACCGGCCTACGTCAGGCAAACGTGCTCAAGCTCGAATGGTCGCAAGTGAATCTAGACCATCGCCATGCGTGGATTCCGGGTTGGCAGTCGAAGAACCGGCGCGCGATCTCCGTGCCGCTGAATGACCAGGCGGTCGGCGTGTTGCAGCGACAATGGGGCAAGCATCCGGTGCGGGTGTTCACGTACGCGGGCAGGCCGTTGAACGCTGCGAATACGAAAGCATGGCGGGCCGCACTAGAGCGGGCGGGGGTCGAGGACTTCCGTTGGCACGATCTGCGGCATACGTGGGCAACGTGGCAGCGGGAAGCCGGCACGCCTACCCATGAGCTTCAACACTTGGGCGGCTGGAAGAACGGGGCGATGGTCGAACGCTACGCGCATCTAGGGGCGGATCAGTTGGGCGTGGCGGCGGATCGGTTGAACGGGAAGATGGCGGGCTACGATCCAGCTACGCGGGCCATCAAGAAAAAACGGCCCCCATCGCTGGAAGCCGCTTGAATACTGGTGGGTTGTGAGTGGCTCGAACACTCGACCTACGGATTAAGAGTCCGCTGCTCTACCAACTGAGCTAACAACCCGAATTTCAAATTATATATTACGGTGGTGGGTCGGGCGAGATTCGAACTCGCGACCAACGGATTAAAAGTCCGCTGCTCTACCGACTGAGCTACCGACCCAGCCTAGAAGGGCGCGAATCGTACAGACCTTCCCCAGCGCTGTCAAACCCGAGCATTGTCCAATGGGGTTTGAGTCTGAGCGAGGAGCGTGAATCCAGCGGGGTTTGAGTCTGAGCAGGTAGCCGGGGTCGATCAATATGCGAAGCATGGTGATCGAAATGAACGACGAACAGCTGCGAACTTTAGGCGAT
>JAXMJU010000038.1:0-11617 GCA_034376265.1 Sulfuritalea sp. | reverse complement strand
ACCAAGGCGGAGGTGCTGGGCACCTGGATGCTGTCGGTCCTGTCGGGACACAAACGGTATTCGCACGTCACCACCATTCGTTGCGATGGCGTCAATCCGGGACTTCTGGGCATGCGCCGGGTCATCTCCGAGGACGCCTTGCGCCGAGCCTTGACGGCGATCCCGGAAGAGGACGGCGTGGCCTGGCTGGACGGCCACTTGAACGAGAGCATGGCGCCCCTGCTGGATGCCCCGTGGATTCTCGACATCGACACCACCGTCAAGTCGCTCTACGGCAAACAGGAAGGCGCCGTCGTGTCCTACAACCCAAAGAAGCCGGGGCGGCCGTCGCACAGTTACCACACCTACCTGATGGCCGGCCTGCGCTTGGTCGTGGGCGCGGAGGTCAAGGCCGGCAACGAACACTCGGGCAGTCACACCCTGCCCGGATTGCTGAAGATTCTCGATGAACTGCCAGTGAACCGGAAGCCGAAGATGGTTCGCGGCGATTGCGGATTTGGCACGGACGGCATCATGGCGGCACTGGAGGCACGGCAGCAGCCGTACCTCTTCAAGCTCAAGCTCTCGAAGAACGTCAAACGTCACATCGAGCGCATCTTCTGGGATGCCGGATGGTGTGACGCCGGCCAGGGTTGGGAAGGCAAGGACGGCGAGTTGCGCCTCTCGGGTTGGGACGCCGCCCGACGGGTCATCGTTCTGCGTCGGCCCTTGCAAGGCGAGATGTTGATCACCGAGGACGACAACGGTCAGGGCTTGCTCGGTTTCATCGAAGCGGACCGCAAAACGGGCAAACGGTCCACCGGCTACGAGTATGCGGTTCTGGTCACCAACCTCGATCACGAAATCGTCTCTCTCGGACAACTGTATCGAGACCGGGCCGACGCCGAGAATGCCTTCGACGAGTTGAAGAACCAGTGGGGCTGGGGCGGCTTCACTACCCACGACCTGCACCGCTGCCAACTGTCGGCCCGCGCCGTGGCGCTGATCTACAACTGGTGGAGTTTGTTCGTCCGGCTGGCAAGTCCAGAGGCGCGGCGAGAGGCGATTACCAGTCGACCGTGGTTGATGTCCTCGGTCGGCCGCAAAACGGAGCATGCCGGGCAAACCACCATCACGCTCACCGGCTTGCACGCACACTTCGGCAAAGCCAGGGAGGCCCTGACGCGTGTCTCCGCCTTGCTCAAGGGATGGGTGACTCGCACTGCGGAGCAGTTCAACTCGACGACCGTCTGGACTTTGTGCTGCGACCATATCAAGCAGACCATCGCCCGAATCGGGCCGTCTCAAACACACAGATTTCTCGCACATCATGCGAATGGAATCGGGTAACTGCCGTTTTTAGGATCAATGAGTTCGCCTACAGCTGACCCGGTCTGGCCCAGGAACTGCTGGGCTGGCGGGCAACAAGGGGGCTGAGATGTGTGCGGATGCCTGGCGCTGGCAACAGCAGCGCGAAAGGCACGTGGCGAGTCAATAGTCGCCGTGTCGCCAGCGCCAACTCTTCATATCGGGGCGACAACTGTTCTGATGCGGGGGGTACAAACGCTGTGAGATGGAAATTACGGGGCGCGTTCCGGTCAAGCGGTTTTACCGGCCAAGCAGGCCGGATGCGCGCGTGCGGCAGTATGATTGCCACTGGTTTGCCGCGTTGTACGGTCGGACTGTGAGAAATCAGGCTGAGAATTGGAATTCATTCATACAAACCGCAGTTCTTGATGCTGATACCGAACGAGCGGCGAAAACGGCGGCATACGGCATTACCTTGGCCGATCTTGGTGGTGCGGCGAAGAAGCCGGGTATCCTCGATCATCAGCTTGCTGCGGCCATAAGGGTTGGTGGCCGAACGCGGAAAATCTTCCCGGATCGGTACGCTGGCCGGATCGCCATACACCGTCGCCGACGACGAGAAAACGAAAGTCTTCACACTCGCCCGGCGCATGGCCGCCAGCAACTGCAGCGTGCCGTGGATATTGTTGTCGTAGTACGCCAGCGGGTTCGCGACCGATTCGCCCACCGCCTTGAGCCCGGCAAAGTGCATTACCGCCTTGACCGCGTGGCGGTCGAAGAGGTCATCGAGCAACGCCGCGTCGCGACAATCACCCTCGATGAATTCCGGTCGCCGACCGCAGAGCGTGGACAGCCGATCGACCACATCGGCGCGGCTGTTGCAAAGGTTGTCGAGAATCAACACGTCATGGCCGGCTTGGGCCAGCGCGACGCAGCTGTGCGAGCCGATATAGCCGGCACCGCCGGTGACGAGAATCATGGAATGCTGCGCCCCTGTCGCCAAGCCACTCATGCCGCCTTATCCAATTAGAAACTCCTCCCGCTTCCTACCCTTGGCCAATTCATCCGCCAGCCAGCGTGGCGGGCGGCCTCGGCCGGACCAGGTCTCACCAATCGCATCGTGGCGATACTTTGCCGCCACGCTCTTGCGGGTATCCTCGCCGATCTGCACCTGGCCGAGCCGGACTGGCGCATTGCCCGGCTGCGCTATTTCAACCCGGTCGGCGCACATAAGTCCGGCCTGATCGGCGAAGACCCACAGGGCATGCCCAACAACCTGATGCCTTTCGTAGCGCAGGTGGCTGCCGGCCAGCGCGAATTTCTCAAGGTCTGGGGCGACGACTATCCCACACCGGACGGTACCGGCGTGCGCGACTACATCCATGTGGTGGATCTGGCGCAAGGCCATGTCGCGGCGCTCGATTATCTCGGCCGCCAGGGCGGCATGCTGACGGTGAATCTGGGTACCGGCCGTGGCTATTCCGTGCTGGACATGGTCAAGGCCTTCGAGCAGGCCAGCGGCCGGTCCATTCCCTGCAAGATCGGCCCAGGAACTGCTGGGCTGGCGGGCAACAAGAGGGCTGGAACAGATGTGCGCGGATGCGTGGCGCTGGCAACAGCAGCGCGAAAGGTACGTGGCGGGTCAATAGTCGCCGTGTCGCCAGCGCCAACTCTTGTGGTCTGACAGCGGCGTGAGTTGGCGGACTGAAGTCCGCCCTACGGTCCGGCCTACGGTTGGCCGGGCGTGGATAGCGGGATCGTAAAACCGGGGTCAGACGCCGGTTTCCCCGGTTTCCCGCAGAAGATCGCGCCGATCATCGGGCGTTGGGCTCGGATACGAGTTGGTCGGCGGCTTCTCCGTGCGGGGCTGGTCAGGTTGACTTGATGTCGCCGTAGTGCAAACATTGGACATCGTTGTCCAATTGTTGCGAATTCGCTCATGCACTATTCAGTCAAGGACAAGCTCAAAGCCAAGTTGCGGGCGTCGAAGGCGTCCGTATTCCTGCGCGCCGATTTTGTTCACTTCGGACACTGCCGGCAGGTGTCGCGGGCCTTGACCGAACTGGAGCGCGAGGGAATGCTGGTGCGGGCGGGCTACGGTGTTTACGTGCGTCCCGCCGCACCGGAAGCGGTCGATGACCTGGTGTCCGCCGTGAAGGCTAGACTCGGAAAGCGCGTAAAGCGCCAGGTGACATTTGGCGACACCTGTGTACAGTTGGGTGTCACGTCGAAGGGGCGCCAGAATGCGCAATCGCGGCTCGACGCGTACAAACTGGACATGGCGCAAGCGATACTTGGCGCGGTGGATATGGCTACGCTGCGCCAGCGTAGCCTGGAGAACCTAAAGCGCTGGCGGGAGAACGGTTCGTGGTGCAGTGCCTTTGCCGAATGGGAATGGCTGATGGCGACCGGAAGCAATGCGGAAGTCATCGCGGCCATGATCGGGACGGACGAGAGTTCGAATCGCCTGCGGCAGTCCGCGCCGTATGTGGGCTTGCTGGCTCGCGAGGGTGCGGAGGAACGGCATGCGGCGTAGCGAACTCGAACATCTGCTTCGCGCCGCGGGCGAGATCATTGACGAGCGGCAATTTGTCGTGATCGGTTCGCAATCGATCCTTGGCAAGTATCCGGACGCGCCCGAAGAACTGTTGCGTTCCCGTGAGGCCGATTTCATCGCAAAAAATCGACCGGGGCGCACCGGGATGCTGGAAGCGATTGGCGAGGCATCACGGTTTTACGAAACCCATGGCTACTACGTCGATCCGGTGGACAGCCGGACAGCGGTGCTGCCGAAGGACTGGAAGTCGCGTCTGATTAACGTTTGCTCGCCGAATACAAACGGCGTGACTGGGCTCTGCCTCGATCCCCATGACTTGTTCATCTCCAAGCTTGCCGCCTGGCGTGACAAGGACATCAATTTCGCCAAGGCCATGATCAGGCATCGCATGGTCGACAAGGATCGCCTGCTCGCCCTCGCGGCACGCGTTCCGAATCCCGAGGATGATCTGGGCTGCGCGGCACGGATCAAGGTGCGCATCGAACGCTTGTATGCGGAACACGAGTAGATCGCGCAGTGCTGGGCCGATCCCGGTCTGGCTGTGCCGTGTACCGATGGTGTTCCCGGTGCATTGGCGTACGGCGAAGAATCTGCGCGAGTTGGAAGGGGATTGGGTGATGTGCGGGAGTGGCTCCATTCTCAGAAGTGGTCCGGCATAATTGGCCCATACTCTCGGGGTCGCTGGGCAAATTTTCAGAAACTCGGTGGCGGACGCCGCATTGTCGCCGTGGCAAGGTCGTCGGCATTGAATGCATGTGGGATCTTCGTTGGGGGAATTTATGGACGTTGAAAACTTCGTGACGGCTTCTTTCCGGGATCGGTTGGGAGCCGATCTGATTGCCGTGTCGTCGAAGTCGATTCCTGGGGCGAAGTTCGTGCTGGTGAAGGTTCGAGGACGGTTGCAGGAAGCAAAGGCCTTGGCTGTCGATATGATGGCGGAGTATGCAGAACTCGACCGTGATTTGAGTATCGCCGTGGAGATATCCGGCGATACGTGATCACCGATTCCGGACCCCCTCACCTTGGCTGCCCGATCAGCCGCCTCCACCATCAACAAATCGCCTCACTATGGCCGATGCAACCAATGGCGTCGCAAGCCCCAGCACCGGATCACACCAGATCACCCTGCGCACCAGCTCCCGTGGCGGTATCTGCGAACCCCACACAATCCCCGGCTGATCATCCACCATCACCCAGTCAGTCACTCCGAGCAGGTCCGCCATCGCCTGACATTCCCGAAACCGGTTCGCCAGCAGGAAGCCCACCGCATCAACACGAACGGTGGTCCCGATGACCCGGTGCCCCCAGTCACCAAAGAACCCCTGAAGCTCCGGCAGCGTGTGGCTGTCCCGCCAGCTCGACGAAATGATCACGGAAACGTCCGGACACTGATCAAGAATCCACCCCAGCAAGGGCAGATGCTCGAACAGCCGGTCGCCGGTGTAGTCAATTCGGGTGCTTGCGAGGTTGACCTGGACCCGGTCGACGCTGTGCATTACCCCGTCGATGTCGAGGAAGAGCAATCTGGTAGCGCTCATTGTTTCTCTCCACCGGACCGGTTGCGCGCGCCCCCGCGATTATCCACGGTGCGCGTCTCGGGCTGAGTGGATGGATACCGAGTCGCCCCCGCAAGTTCATTCCGTAACATCATCAGCCTCCCGACGCCTGATCCACGTTCCCCGCACGCCGCTTGGCCTGCACCTCCAGCTCCAGCTGGCTCAGCCAGTCCTCTGCCGAGAGCTCCTCGCCCAGCAACACGCATTGCCGCTTCACCGTCGCAAAGTCTCCCGGCGTCAGATCCTGCATGAAGACCAGGCGCTCCTCATAAGACGACTGCCGCGCCTCCGACATCGGCTTGCCGCGCAAGCCGGTTTCGTTCAAGAACATCGCCCAGCGCTGTTCAAGCGTCAGCGGCAGGAACTCCAGTTTGAAGGTGAAACGGCGCAGCGCGGCGATATCCAGTTGCTGGTAGAGATTCGTCGTGCAGATGAAGATCTCCTCGAATCGCTCCATGCGCTGCAGCAGTTCATTCACCGTGCTCACCTCCCAGCTGTGGGTACTGCGTGAGCGATCGCGCAGGAAGGAGTCCGCCTCATCGAGCAGCAGGACGGCGCCCTCTTCCTCGGCCTGATCGAAGGCCTCGCCAATGCGCTTCTCGGATTCACCGACATACTTGTCGAAGAGCTCCGAGGCCCGCTTGGCCAGCAGCGGCTTGCCCAGTTCCAGCGCGATATGCTCGGCGAACTGGGTCTTGCCGGTACCGGGCAGACCGTACAGACACAGGCTGCCGTGCGGACGGCGCCGCAAGGCCTTGAGGATCTGCGCCGGACCGAAGCGTCCGGCGGCATGGAGGTAGTCCAGGCTGTACTGGGTCACCGGCAGGCGGGCCTCATCCTTGCCGCGCTGCGCCAGTGCCTTCTGGCTGCGCAGGGCGGCCAGCCGGAAATGCCGCGCAAACTGGCGCCGCGACCTGCCTGCCGTCAGCTTCGCCAGGGTGCGGGCACCGATCAGTTGCGGCGCCGACAGCCCTTCGAGCTTTGCCAGCTCCGCCTTGTCCCGGGCCGAGATCGGCAAGGCCTCGATCATCGATTCGACCAGCGCCGTGCGATCCGCCCGGGTGCCCTTCAGGGCCTCGGCATGGAACAGGAAGCGGGTCAGCGTCTCCCGGTGCAGCCGCTGGGCATCGTGGGTGAGCCACAGGGTCGGCACCGGATTGTCGGCGAGCAGGCGCTCGTCCATGGGCCGCACATCCTCGTCCTCGTCGCCCAGGCCGAAGAACAGGAACTCGGCACGCGGGGCGCGGGTCAGGACCGCCGGCGCCTTCTCCACCACCAGGATCGGATGTCCGTGCCGGCAGGCCAGGAGACGCTGGCCGACCAGGACCGCCGCCGGCTGGTCGTGTTCCGGGATGCCCGGGACCAGGGTATGGGACGTGCCGCCCACGTCGGCGATCAGCGCCTGGGCCAAACGCGCCTTGTCCACCGCGGACTTGCCGTAGAGCAGGACATTGATGCCGGAATCGTTGCGCGCCAGGAGGGTGCGCAGGAGATCCCGATCCTCGTCGGGCAGACGAGCCGCACCGCCGGGGGCGTCCCTGGGCGCCAGCGGCTGCACGACGCATTGGGCGAAGTCGGCGTCGCTGCGCGCCAGGAGTTCGGCCCAGAACTCGGACAGCCGGGGAATGCCATCGCGGGTCTGCAGGAGGCCCGAGCCGATCAGGCGTCCCGAGGCCGCGAGGACGGCGGTCAGTGCGGCGGCATCGAGATCGAGCAAGGCCTGCCAGATCGGGGCGCGCAGGTTGCGCATGTCGCAGAACAGCCGGGTAAAGAGTTGCAGCGCGGTGACGTGGGTCAGGGCGAAGCTGAGACTCAGCAGACGCGCTTCCGCCGGCGAGAAGTCGAGTACCCGGCACAGCAGCGCCAGACGTCCGGCCGGCGTATCGTCGCCGAGGTGTTCCAGTTGTTCGTCAGCGACATCGGGATTGACGCAGTCGAGAACCCCGGCACACTGTTGCCGGTACATGTCGCACATGTCGCGCGTGGCCCCGAGTTCGGCGTGAAGCTCCATGCCTTCGGCCAGGCGCCGGGCCAGATCGACGGAGAGCGCCATCGGCAACTGCCCGCGCAGGGTATCCATCAGCTCGAGCACGGCATCGTGGGCGCGGTAGCGCTCACCGACACGACCCAGCAGGGCATTGACCTCCGCGGGCCAGCCGAGCTTGCGCAGGGAGTCGGCCACCGTGGCGTAGTGGGCGGCAAACAGCAGCGGCTCGGCGCACAACAGGTCGAGCGTCGCGCTCGTGGCGCCCACCCGCAGCGGAGCAAGCCTGGATTGCAGGTAGAGGTCCATGTCAGTGCGCCTCCTGGTCAGTACTGTGAGGCGCAGCCGGCGAAGCCGCGAGCAGTCCCGCCGCTACCCGCTCCTGGTAGGCAAGGTAGCGATCCAGGCCGGCTTTCGTCACGAGCCCCAGCACCCACGTTGGCCCCCAGGAGATCATCAGATGCGGGACGGGCGGCAGACTGCAGTCGCAGGTCGCGATCCGCGCACCGCTGCCCCATTCGATCAGGGTGCCGTCCGTCAGGCGACAGAACTGCGGCAACTGACCGAGACGATCGAGCGCGGCCCGGTGTTCGGCGGCATCGAAGTACTCGGCCGGGTCGATGCCGGGATACGCGGCGTCGCTGCTTGCCTCGGCTGATGCCGAATTCTCGGTTGCGGCGTCCTGTCGTCCCCCGGACCTGCCGTGCCGGAGCAGCTGCAGCGCCAGGATGGCGAGCAGGGTGATCGTCAGTACCGCGACCATGTTCACGATGTCCGGGCTCACGGGCGAACCTCCCGCGTCATGCCGCCGCGCGACCGAACCACCTGCAGGCGCCGCCGCGGTTTTGCCGCGGCCTGCCGCTGCACGCGGATCATCGACACCGCAATCGCCAGCGGAATCAGGTCCGTGACCCCGGCGCATCCGACCCCCAGGACCTGCCGCAGCCAGTCTCCCTCGGTCGGCCTCGTTTGCTCCAGACTCGCCAGTGCCGGCTCGCACCGCTTCAGTCTCAAGGCCGCCCGCGGTTTCTCCAGCGCTTGCTCTTCCCTCAGGTAGTACTCATCGCAAAGACTCAACTCCCCCATCGGATGAAGAAGGCAGGCCAGGATCGCGGTTTCCTTCTCCAGCCGATGGAAGTTGTACATTTCCTCCTCGATCAGGTTGGCCGCATCCACCGTGCGTTCGAACAGGGCATCCGGCCGGCTGATCAGGTTCAGCATCAGCCGGTCATCGACCAGGACGCGGTCCAGCGCCTGCCGCAGCGCGTCATAGCGGATGCCGTGAACCAGTTCTGCCAACCGGTCCAGCACCTCCGGGGCCTGTGCCAACGGGCGCGGAAGCCGATCGAGTGCGCAGGCGGGGTCGGCCACGACGTCCATGAAATCAAACTCGAGCAAATCGGCCACCAGCCTGTCCTTGAAGAGGCGCGTCTTGAACGTCGCATGAACCAGGGCATCAATCTCCGGCCGATAGACGATGTCGCTTCCTTCGCACGGTCGGTAGGTATCGATCACGCCGCTGCGGTCCGCGAGCCGTACGTGCCACACCTCGAAGCCGTCGGCATTGCAACGACGCGCGAGGGACTGGAAGCGATAGCACCCCTCGACTCTCTCATCGGGGCCGAGACGGGCAATCAGGGAATGGCTGGATTTCTCGGGTAGTTTCATGTGAGTTCCTTTACAGGTTCGGGGTAGCGGCGGCCGGAGTCGGCGCGGTAGGAGGGACTGCGGCCGAGGTCGGCGGCTCGGCGATGGGAGGCGCGGCGACGGTGCCGCTTTGCAGCAGCAGGCGCTCGAAAGCCGATCCGTCCTGGCGCGTGAGGTTGGGGACGAAGCGCGAGTAGACGCGGAACAACATTTCGGTCGTGGTGTGTCCCAGTTGCATCGCGATCCACTGTGGCGATTCGCCGGACGCCAGCCACAACGTGGCTGCGGTGTGCCGACACTGGTACGGTCGACGCGGAACAATGCCCAGATGCCGGAGCAGGGGATACCAGACGCGGTTGGTGACATTTTTGTGCGCCAACGGTTTGCCATCACGATTGCAGAACACGTACTTGGACTTGGACCGCGTCGCTTTCTCCTGGATCTTGAGGGCATCGAGCACCGCCTGACTCATCTGGATGTCGCGCTGACTACCGTCGGTTTTGGTGTACTCCTCTTCGCCATTCACGACGGTTTCACGCACCAGAATCAGGCGACGCTCGAAGTCGATGTACTTCCACTGCAAGCCGTCGATCTCACCCGTGCGCATCCCGGTAAAGAAACGCACGGTGAAATACTGGCGATAGTCTTCGCGCACGGTGGCCAGAATCCGCCTGACCTCGTCCAGGCTGAAGGGCTGTACGTCAGCCTTGCGCACCTTCAACTGTTTGATGTTCTGGAACGGCATGCGAAAATCAAAACGGTCGGCCGCTTCGCTCAGGATCATCCGCAACGGAGCCAACAGCTTGTTGATCCTCCGGTTGGAAAGCATTGTGTCTTTTCCCCGCGCCTGGACTTTGGCGAGATCAGCGCGGAAGGAAAGAATGTCTGCCTTGGTGATTCGACCGACCACCTTCTCCCCGAAACGGGGAATGATGACCTTGTCGAGATCCATCCGAATGGTGGCCCGATGCGACTTGCGCCATTCGATCGATTTCTCGCCGAACCAGGTCTCGGCAAAGTCTTTCAGAAGCGGTGTGGCATCAAGAGCCGCGTTGGCAGGCGGATAGGGAGCCCCGGCAACGGCAGCGGCGACAGCCTGGATGGCGGTGGCCATTGGCGTGTCATTCTGCTTCGCCAGTTGTTTGCTGTTGGGGAAGAACCGGGCGTAGTCGAAGCTACCGAGACTGATCTCAGACTCAACGCGGTCGAGCAGCTTTTGGACTCTCTTGCGATTGGCCGGTGTGTCCGGCAAGGCGGTTTGTTCGCGTCGGCGTTGGCCCTGATAGTAGAAGTCGACAATCAGGTTTCCAGTCTCCTTGCGAACCTGGATGCTACCCATACTGGATTTCCTTTCTCACGTTAAAGATCTTTGGTTGGACGAACATCAATCAGCCGTGGCAGACGCTGCCGTTGGCCATCGGGATCGCCAGCGCGTCGGTGGACAATTTCATGTCATGCTCGATGGCTTCCCAGATGTAGAGAATCTTCCGGCCACCGAAGGGGCGGAAGTAATGCACCCCTTCGAGCAGGACGGAGTCCTTCAGGCGCTCGCGGATGGTGCGGGTGTCATACTTGATGCGGGACGACAGTTCATCGGTGGTCAGGTAGGTTTGCGGCATTTTCATGCTCCTCAGGTTGGAAACTAGTGATTCGTTGGTGCGCTTAGTTGCATCAACGTAAAACAAGTTTAACACCTGAGTTTATTCTTTGCAAGGGAAGACAGTCATCCGTTAAACTTCTTTTTCAATGATTCGTTTCCGCATACAAGAGTTGCTGGCAGAAAAGCACTTCCGGGAGGGCCGGAGGATTACGCTTATGCAACTTGCGGAAGAGACAGGGATAAGTCGAGTGACTCTGTCGAAGATGGTGAACCAGCGGGGATACGGGACACTTACCGACCACCTGAATCGGCTATGTCGCTACTTCAACTGCACGCTCGGAGAATTAGCCGAATACGTTCCGGATGAATCGGTCACGGAGAGCAGTAGTCAAAAATCCCTGCCGTAACCCTCGAGCCGAATTGGCTTGGTCACACAATAGTCACGCTTTGGTCACCGTTTGGTCACGGGGGTTTTGGGCTCGATACCGCTGACCCGTGCTGCTCGTGACGCCACCGGATAAATTTCGGCGCAAACCGACCCCTGGCCGAAAATGCCAAATCAGTTTTTCAAGGTGTTTGTTTGTCAGATGTTTGCTGAAAAGCCTTGCTAGGCAAGGCTTTGGCGCGCTCGGCGGGGATCGAACCCACAACCCCTGGCTTCGGAGGCCAGTACTCTATCCATTGAGCTACGAGCGCGGAATAGTCGTTGCGACTACGTGAGAGCAGTATTCATTTTAACGCGGTATTTCCGGATGACCCCTGGCTTCGGAGGCCAGTACTCTATCCATTGAGCTACGAGCGCGAGGGGGCGAAGCATAACCCGTTCGCGGGGCGGCGTCCATTGCCAGCATTGTCCAATGGGGTTTGAGTCTGAGCGAGGAGCGTGAATCCAGCGGGGTTTGAGTCTGAGCAGGTAGCCGGGGTCGATCAATATGCGAAGCATGGTGATCGAAATGAACGACGAACAGCTGCGAACTTTAGGCGAT
>JAXMJU010000037.1:0-30562 GCA_034376265.1 Sulfuritalea sp. | reverse complement strand
AACGTTCAGCCAAGCGTGATCTCCCTCTCCCTTGACGGGAGAGGGCTGGGGAGAGGGTGAGGTTCAGCTCCGCCAGCGCGGCCTCGATGGCCGGATGCATGCGCTCGTATATCTCGTCGATCTCCAGATTGTTGGCGATGGACTTCAGCGTCACATGCGGCACGGTCTTCCAGATGAAGCCGCCGCGCAGTCCCTCGTGCGGATAGCGCAGCTCGTAGTAATCGTAGCTGGCCGTCATCAGGCGCTTCTTGGCCAAGGTAACCGCCACGCGCGAGGTGTCGCAGGTGATCCAGCGCCGGCCCCATTTCTCGGCGACGAAGGCCGTGGTGCCCGATCCGCAGGTCGGGTCGAGCACCAGGTCACCGGGATCGGTGGTCATCAGGAGGCAGCGTTCGACAATACTCGCATTGGTTTGGACGACATAAACCTTCTTGTCAGAGAACCCCGACGTAACCGTATCTGTCCAGAGATTGGAATAGGGGAACACAGGGAAATCGTCTATGTACCGCACATAGCAGAGAGTCCTTCCGACAAGATCAAGTCTGCCTGCTCGCGCCAGCAACCGCATACCTGATTCCCCGGTTTTCCAATAGCCGTTTGCTGGCCGGATTTCTTGACCAAACACGGCAACCGGAAAATCGCCCGGTGGCCGCTGGCTCGTCATGTTGTCGAGCCGAAACACTCTTGTGCCTTCAGGCGCAGCAGATAGCGCCTTCTCCGTTTCCGAAGCGCGAACGCGTCGACCGTCAGGGTATCTAAGGGACGAGTACTGCCCCCCGCCCGCCCCGCCAACCTCTTTATCCTGAAAAATCTGGCGGTATTTAACTTTGTCGGTGTCCTTCGCATACCAAACAACGTAGTCCGAAACACCCGCGAGCAGTTCGCTTGTGGCGCTACTCGTTTTTGCCACGGTAATCAAGCTAACAAAATTCCCAGCCCCAAACACCTCATCCATGATCTCCCGCACATGGTGCAGGTTCTCATCCGAAATCTGCACGAACACGCTGCCCGTCTCGCTCAACAACTCCTTCGCCAGCAGCAGCCGGTCACGCAGGTAGCTCAGGTAGGAATGGATGCCCAGCTCCCAGGTGTCGCGGAAGGCCTTGATCATTTCCGGTTCCTGCGTCAGGTCGGCGTCGGCGCGGTCTTTCACGTCGCGCTTGTTCACGAAGGGCTGGAAGTTGGAGCCGTACTTGATGCCGTAGGGCGGGTCGAAATACATCATCTGCAATTGGCCGGCCATGCCTTCCTTTTGCAGCAGCGAGTTCATCACCAGCAGGCTGTCTCCGGCGATCAGCCGGTTGCTCCAGCCCTTGTCGTGCTTGTAGAAGTCGATGGCATCGCGCAGCGGCAGGCTTTCAAACGGCGCATCGAACAGGCCGGGCTGGATGGCGCGTTGCCGGGCCACTTTCGCGCCTTTTGCCTTGTCCTTCGCCGTCTCGCCAGCGCCAACTCTCTTGCGCACCGCAGAAAGGATGCTGGCCGGATCTATGCGCTCATGCACGTGCAGGCTGACGGTATCGACCTCGAAGCTCAGGCGCTCGGCCTTGCCGGTCCAGCTCAAGCTTGGATCGAGGTGCGGATCGTGCTGCCAAACGGCCTTGCTGTCGTCGGCGTCGGTGGCCGGCGTGACCATGCCGACTTCCGGATTGTTCTTGCGCCGGTCGGCGTGGCGGTAGCTGAGGATTTCGGATTCCGCGGCGGCCGGCTTGCCTACGGAGGATGGTTTCTTGGCCATGCGGGCTTTCCTGCGAGGGACTGCCCCGGTTTATACCAGAAACATGCAGACGGTGACGCGACGACTTGGCCGCATCACACCGCCATCACTATGGCGCCGTAACCCGCCACGGCAGCGTCGCGCGACAGCAAGCGCATGGGTTCGGCGGTCGCTTGGGCGACGAGAATGCGGTCGAAGGGATCGGCATGCAGCGGCTGCAGGGTTTCCACCACAACAGCATGCTGCCAGGTCACCGGCAATTCGCGGTAGCCCGCCGCGGCGCACAACTCGGCGGCGCGCGCCCCGCTGACCGGCATGTCGCCGCGGCCGAGGGCGTGCTTGATGGCGATTTCCCAGATCGACGCGGTGCTGACGTAAATATCGTTTGCCGGATCGGCGATCAGCTCGCGCGCCACTGCGCGCAACCGACTTGACCCGGTCAGCGCCCAGAGCATGATCTGGGTGTCGAGCAGCAGGCGCACGTTCAGCGCCCGCCAAGGAACAGGGTGGCGACCTCGGCATTGTGCGCGTCGATGTCGTCGGGCACCTTGAACTCTCCCTTCGCCAGCCCGATACGACGCGATACATCCGCCTGGATCGGAACCACGCGCGCCACCGGCTTGCCGTTGCGGGAAATCACGATCTCGGTTTCCGCACCGGTGGCGATCTGATCGATCAGGCGCGAGAGATGGGTTTTGGCGTCGAACAGGCTGACGGTTTGCATGAGATTGCTCCAGAAATACTAGTTTAACTAGTCTAGTTAAACCAACCCGATCTGACAAGGCATTTCGCGGCAAAGGTGGCACCGTCCCGCCAGCGTCGACTCTTCGTAACCGCCGCTATGCTTCCAGGCGCCCGCCCGCCAGGCGCAGCGTGCGCCCGCAGCGATGCGCCAACGCTTCGTCGTGGGTCACCAGGATCAGCGTGGTGCCGGCCTCGGCGTTCATGTCGAACATCAGCTCGATGACCTGCGCCCCGGTGGCGGCGTCGAGATTGCCGGTCGGCTCGTCGGCCAGCAGGAGTCTGGGGCGCATGGCAAAGGCGCGCGCCAGCGCCACGCGCTGCTGCTCGCCGCCGGAAAGGTGCTTCGGGTAATGCGCCAGCCGCTCCGCCAGGCCGACGCGCGCCAGCATCGCCCCGGCCGTGGCGCGGGCATCGGCACGGCCCGCCAGTTCCAGCGGCAGCATGGTGTTCTCCAGCGCGGTCAGGGCCGGCAAGAGCTGGAAGGACTGGAAGACGAAGCCGAGCAGGCGGCCGCGCAGTTCGGCGCGGGCATCCTCGTCGAGCAGGGCGAGATCCTGTCCGCCCAGATGCACCGCACCCGAGGTAGGCAGATCGAGTCCCGCCATGAGTCCCAGCAGCGTCGACTTGCCCGAGCCCGAAGCGCCGACAATGGCGACCGCTTCGCCGGCCGTCACGGCAAATGAAATCTCGTGCAGAATCGTGAGCGTACCTTCACCGCTGGGTACGACCTTGCCCAATGCCGCCACATCGATCACCGTGTCTGTCATCAGACCATTTTCAACCATGTTCAAGAAACTTGCCTCCTGCCTGTTGGTCCTGTTTTTCTGCAGCTTACCTGTCGCCGCCGCGGAAAAGCGCATTCTGGTCTACGGCGACAGCCTTTCCGCCGGATTCGGCATAGGCGTCGCCCAAAGCTGGCCGGCCCTGCTCGGACAACGGCTGAGCGCAAACGGTTCCGGACTCACCGTGACCAATGCCAGCATCAGCGGCGAAACCACCGCCGGCGGGCGCGCGCGCCTGGCTGCGGTGCTGACCCAGTTCAAGCCGCGCATCGTGATTCTCGCACTCGGCGCCAACGATGGCCTGCGCGGCCTGCCGGTCGCGGCGATGAAGGCCAATCTCGACGCGATGGTGAAGCTGGCCAGGCAACATGGCGCGCAGGTGCTGCTGGTCGGCATGCGTCTGCCGCCGAATTACGGGCCGCAGTACACCCGCGAATTCGATGCCGCCTTCCGCGATCTGGCCCGACGCGAGAAGATTTCCCTGCTGCCCTTCCTGCTCGAACCGATCGCGCTCGACCTCGACGCCTACCAGGCCGACGGCCTGCACCCGACCGCCGCGGCGCAGGCGAAGATCCTCGATCACGTCTGGACGGCGCTGAAACCGCTGCTGAGCTGACGGGCATGATTCATAAAGTACACCCCGATGCAAAAAAATGATGCCCGTTCCCCCTCTCCCCCAGCCCCTCCCCCACGAGTGGGGAGGGGAGCGTCGCGAGTCGCTACGCGACATTTACGTTGATTCCATGACCGAAAGACTGCCCAAGGGCGTGGCGACCGTCGCCCAGCTCGCCGAATTCGACGCGATCATCGACGCCCGCGCACCCGCCGAATTTGCCGAAGACCACCTGCCCGGCGCAATCAGCATGCCGGTGCTGAACGACGAGGAGCGCGCCCGCGTCGGCACGCTGTACAAGCAGGTCTCGGTATTCGAAGCGAAGAAGCTCGGCGCCGCGCTGGTGTCAAAAAACATAGCGCGCCACATCGAGCAGCACCTGCTCGACAAACCCAAGAGCTGGCGGCCGCTGGTCTATTGCTGGCGCGGCGGCCAGCGCAGCGGCGCCTTCACCCACATCCTGCGCGAAATCGGCTGGGACGCGCATCGCATCCAGGGCGGCTACAAGCGCTGGCGCCAGCATGTCATCGAGCAACTGGCACTGCTGCCGGCGCAAGTGCAGTTCCGCGTCGTCACCGGCGCCACCGGCAGCGGCAAGAGCCGCCTGCTCGAAGCCCTGGCGGCGCGCGGCGCGCAAGTCCTGCATCTGGAAGAACTGGCCGCGCACAAGGGTTCGGTGCTGGGCAACCTGCCCGGCCAGCCGCAGCCCGCGCAAAAAGGCTTCGAGACGCAATTGCTGGCCGCCCTGTCGGCGCTGGACCTGACGCGGCCGGTGTTCGTCGAAGCCGAGAGCCGCAAGATCGGCCGCCTGCAGGTGCCCGACGCGCTGCTGGAGGCGATCCGCCGCGCGCCAGGCCTGTGCATCGAGGCGCCGCTGGCCGCCCGCGTCGACTTCCTGCTGCAGGACTACGACTATGCCGTGGCCGACCCGGCCTGGCTGCTCGAACGCCTGGGCCACCTCAAGGGCCTGCAGAGCAACGAGACCTTGGAGCACTGGAGCGCGCTGATCGCGGCGCGGGATTTTCCGGCCCTGGTGGAAGAACTGCTGACCTTGCACTACGACCCGCTGTACCAGCGCTCGCAGGCGCACAACTACGAATCCTTCGGCGCCGCGACGCGCTATGCGAGCGAGCGGCTCGATGCCGCGGCGCTCGACCGGCTGGCCAAGGAAATCCTCGCTACATCTGCCTGAACAGATGGGCATGGCCGCGGCTGACGGCCACCGTTTCGGCACGATCGCGCAGTTTCAGGCTGACGCGACCGAATGCGTCCTGGCGCGCGGCGACGATCTGCCGCGCATTCACCAGCGTGCCGCGATGCACCTGCCAGAACTGATCCGGATCAAGCTGGTCCAGCAATTCCCTGATCGGCGTGCGGATCAGCAGTTCGCTGTCGCGCGTGAATACCGCCGTATATTTATCCGTCGCCTGGAAATAGCAGATTTCGTCAACCGCGACCAGGCGCACCTCGCTGCCGACCGAGGCGCGCACCCAGCGCAGCCGCTCCGGGGCGGCTGCCGGCAGCAAGGCCTGCAAGCGCTGCAGCAGGGCCTCGGCAGGCAACGGCGGCGCCTTGCGCAGGCGTTCGACCGTGGCCCGCAGACGCTCGTCGGCGACAGGCTTGAGCAGGTAGTCGACAGCCTCGCGCTCGAAGGCCTCGACGGCGAACTCGTCATAGGCCGTGACGAACACGAAGCGACAATCGGCAGCCGCCGACTGCGACAACTCCCTCACCACGTCGAGCCCCGACAGCCCCGGCATGCGGATGTCGAGAAAGGCCAGGTCGGGCCTCAGCCGGACGATCATGTCGCGCGCCTCGATGCCGTTGGCGGCGATGCCGGCGATCGCCAGTTGCGGCCAGAGCACCGCCAGCCGGGCCTGGAGATGGGCCGCCAGATGCGGTTCGTCGTCGGCGATGACCGCCTTCATGCGGGAATCTCCAGTGTCGCCGTGACGCCAGCGCCAACTCTTGCGGTCAGCGCCAGGCGGCCGGCGTCGCCGAACAATGCCGCCAGCCGCGCCCGGATGTTGGACAGGCCGACTCCTTCGCCGGGCGTGCCGGCAAAGCCGAGACCGTCGTCGGCAACCGACAGCAGCAGGCGCCCGTCCTCGCGCCGCGCGGCGATGCGCAGGCCGCCGCCGGCCAGCTTGGGCTCCAGCCCGTGGCGAATCGCGTTTTCCACCAGCGGCTGCAGCAGCATGGGCGGCAAGGCGGCCCCCAGCAGTTCCGGCGGTATCTCGAAGACATAGCGCAGGCGTTCGCCCATGCGGATCTTCAGGACATCGAGATAGGCCGTGAGCAGCGCCACCTCGTCGCCCAGCGTGCCACCCTCGGCGCGCGTGCGAGCCAGGCTGGAACGCAGATAGCGGATCAGCGCGTCGAGCAGGCGACCGGCCAGCTTCGGCTCGGCCTCGATCAGTGCGGCGACGTTGGCCAGCGAATTGAACAGGAAATGCGGCTCGATCTGCGCCTGCAGCATCCGCAGTTGGGCCTCGATGCCGCGCTTCTCGGCTTCCAGCCGGCGGTTCTCGCGCTGTTGCACCTCGGCGGCCAGCGCCAGGTTGCGTTCGCGCAGGTAGAAGAAGCCGCTGCCCATGACGCCCAGGGTCACGCCGATAACAACGGCCTGCCAGGCAACCGCCGGCCACTCGACCCAGCCGACGCCGCTCAGGCTGACGCCCAGCAGCAAACCGACCGCGACGCCCACCGGCACCGCCGCAATGATGGCCAGCACGCGCCGCGGCCCCTCTGCGACGAACCGTCCCGCCAGGCTGCAGCTCGCGTAAATGGCGCAGCCGATGCACTGGGATATCAGCAGATTGACGACCCAACCGGCCCCGACGCCCAGCGCCGTAAGAAAGCCGGCGATCAGCGTGTTGCCGGCAAGAGTGGCGAACAGGCGGCGCAGGTTGGATGACATGGGGCGATTATTCCATGCCGCACCGGCGCGTCGCCAGCCGTCTAGCGACGGATCGCCGAAACGGGAGCGCCAACTGCGCAGAAAGCCGACGAACCGCTCAAAGTGAAAGTTGCGTCAGGGCAGCTTGACCTCCCGTCGCCGCGTGGCACACAGACGCTGCACCACCGCCGGCCGCGGCGCCTGGACTTCCCCCTGCTCGAAGGCCACCAGCGTCAGCCGGTCCCGCACCAGTTCCAGCAGTTCGCCGGGACGCAGCAAGAACGCCGGATTGGACGGCTTGCCGAAGCGCTCGTTGCCCAGCATGAAGGTCTCGTAAATCAGCACGCCGTCGTCCGCCAGGGCATCCAAGATGTCGGGCAGCAGCGGCCGATGGAGGTAATTGGTGACCACGATGGCGTCGAACGCCCGCCCCCGGTATGGCCAGGCATCGCCTTCGAGATCCGCCTGGCGCGTCACGATGCCCGGCGCCCGGTCCGCTATCGCCGCCAGCGCGGCGGCATCGCGGTCGAGCGCCACGACCCGAAAGCCGCGTCCCGCCAGCAGCAGGGAATGCCGGCCGCGGCCGCAGGCCAGGTCGAGTACCGTGCCGCCCATCTTGATCAAAGGCGTAAAACGCTTCACCCAAAGCGACGGGTTTTCGCTCATATGTCTTCCCTTGTCGGGTATCATTTTGAATTTAAATAAAGTCGCAAGCCACTTTAACCTGGCTTGATCCTGGATGTCCGCAAAACCGAGCCCCATTACTGGCACTGCCCAGGACATTAACGATGTCCTGCGCGAACGGCTGAACTCGATTACCGCCGCCTACAGCCGCTTCGTGCCGCGCGAGTTCCTCAACCTGCTGGGCATCGAGGACATCCGCAAAGTCGAGGTCGGACAGCAGGTCGAGCGCAAGATGACCATCCTGTTCGCCGACATCCGCAATTTCACTGCGCTGTCGGAATCGATGAGCCCGCAGGAGAACTTCAACTTTCTCAACTCCTACCTGATCCAGATGGAGCCGGTGATCACGGCCCATGGCGGCTTCATCGACAAATACGTCGGCGATGCCATCATGGCGCTGTTTCCCGAATCGCCGGATGCCGCCTTGCGCTGCGCGCTGGCGATGCTGAACAAGCTCGACCAGTACAACGACGGCCGGCAGCGCGCCGGCTATCGCCCGATCAAGATCGGCATCGGCATCAACACCGGCATCGTCATCCTCGGCACCGTGGGCGGCGCCGCGCGCATGGACGGCACGGTGATCGGCGATGCGGTCAACCTGGCGGCGCGCCTGGAACGGCTGACCAAGGAATACCGGGTTTCCATCCTGATCAGCGAAAACACCCTGTACTGCCTCGACCAGCCGGGCCTCTGGTCGATCCGTTTTCTGGACCGCACGCATGTGCGCGGCAAGCAGGGCACGCAATCGGTGTATGAAGTCTTCGACGGCGACCCCGGACCGCTGCGGGAGGCCAAGAAGGCCAGCCTGAAAAGTTTCGAGCGGGCAATGGCCTATTACCACATCGACGACATTCTCACGGCTCGCGAGCGGCTCAACGCGCATGTCGCCAACGTGCCCGAAGACGACGCGGCCTACGTCTATCTCGAACGCTGCGAAATCCCCGCCGAAGGCCTGGGCGGTTCGCGGGTCGAGTTGCCGCCCACCTGGCGCGAGGACTACTGCATCGGTCCGGCGGTGCTGGACGTCGGGCACAAGAACCTGCTCGCCGAAATGAATGCGCTGGCGCGGGCGATCAATGCCGGCGTGCTCAACCAGACGCCGCCGCTGATGGCACAAATCCAGTTCAGCGCGACCCGCGATTTCCTGATCGAAGAACAGATGATGAGGGAAGACGGCTATCCCTTCATCGATCTGCACATTCGCCAGCACCAGCGCTTTTTCGAATACTTCAACGAGTTGCGACGCGAAATCGACCTCGGCGAGGACGATCGCGTGTATCTGGGCTTTCGCGTCAAGCGCTTCCTGACCGGCTGGCTGATCAACCACGTACTCAGCGCCGATCGCCATTACGGGCACTACCGACGCAGCATCAACCAGACGCCAGTGAATTTGTAGGTCCCGCAGGCACGCGCCGGGGGAAGATGCTATGCTTTTGCTGCACCGCACCAACCCCAGAACGACATCCAAGAACGCCGCTGCGGAGCGCCGCCATGCACAATGAACGACACTACCTGCACACCCTCTTCGAGCCCGAATCGATAGCCATCGTCGGCGCCTCGGAGACGCCCAACTCGATCGGCGTCACCCTGGTGCGCAACATGCTCGACTCGGGCTACAAGGGCAAGTTGTTCTTCGTCAATCCGAAGCATCCCACCGTGTTCGGCCAGAAGAGCTATGCCGCGGTGGATACCATCCCCCAACGTCTCGACATCGCCGTGATCTGCACGCCGGCCGCAACCGTGCCGGACATCGTCGATGCCTGCGGTCGCGCCGGCTGCAAGAACGCCATTATCATCGCCGGCGGCTTTGCCGAGGCCGGACCGCGCGGCGCGGCCCTGGAACGCGCCACGCTGGAAAACGCCCGGCGTCACGGCATGCGCCTGCTCGGTCCCAACTGCCTGGGCATCATGCGTCCGGGCAGCCAGATCAACCTGACCTTTGGCCACGGCTTTGCCCATGCCGGCACCATCGGCCTGATATCGCAATCCGGCGCGCTGTGCACCGCGATCCTGGACTGGGCGCTGCCGAACAAGGTCGGCTTTTCCAATGTGGTTTCGCTCGGTGCCGAAAGCGACGTCGACTTCGGCGAAGTGCTCGACTACATGGTCTCCGACCCGCGCACCGAAAACATATTCCTGTACATCGAGGGCATCAAGAACGCCCGCCGCTTCATGAGCGCGCTGCGCGCCGCGGCGCGCTGCAAGCCGGTGCTGCTGATCAAGGTGGGCAAGCACCCGGCTGGCGAAAAAGCCGCGCTGTCCCACACCGGCGCCCTGGTCGGCGCCGACGACGTGTTCGACGCCGCGCTGCGCCGCGCCGGCGTGGTGCGCCTGGCCAACGTCGGCCAGATGTACGCGGCGGCATCGGCCCTGTTCTCGCATTTCCGCCCGCGCGGCAAGCGCCTGGCCATCATCACCAACGGCGGCGGTCCCGGCGTGATGGCCGCCGACCATGCCGCCGACATCGGGATTCCGCTGGCCCAGCTCGATCCGGCCACCTACACGCGGCTCAACGAACTGCTGCCCGCCACCTGGTCCAAATCCAATCCGATCGACATCCTCGGCGATGCCGATCCGACGCGCTACGGCCTGGCGCTGCAGGCCTGCATCGACGACGACCAGGTCGACGGCGTGCTGGTCATCCTGACGCCGCAGGCGATGACCGACCCGACCCAGGCAGCGCGCACGGTGATCGAGATCGCGCGCCAGAGCGACAAGCCCATGGTGACTTGCTGGATGGGCGAGGAACAGGTCGGCGAAGCGCGCAAGCTGTTTCAGGGTGCCGCGATTCCGACTTTCCGCACGCCGGAGCCGGCGGTCGACCTGTTCTCGCACATTTCCAACTACTACCGCAACCGCCAGTTGCTGATGCAGACGCCGCCCTCGATCTCCGAGCAAGCGCCGCCGCGCCTGGAATCGGCCCGCCTGGTGATCGAGACTGCGCTGATGGAAGGGCGCAAGGTGCTCAACGAAATGGAATCGAAGGCCGTGCTGGCTGCGTTCAGGATTCCCATCGCGCAGACGGTGGTGGCACGCTCCGCCTCCGAAGCCATGGTGCTGGCCGAAGAACTCGGGTTGCCGGTGGTGATGAAGGTCGACTCGCCGCAGATCGTGCACAAGACCGATTCGGGCGGCGTGCGGCTCAACCTCAACAGCCTCGCCGCGGTACGCGACGCCTGGCTGGAAATCATGGATGAGGTCAAGCGCAACCGTCCCGACGCGCAGATCAACGGCATTGCCATCGAGCCGATGATCCAGAAACCCAACGGGCGCGAGCTGGTGGTCGGCATGATGCGCGACAAGATCTTCGGCCCCACCATCGTTTTCGGCCCCGGCGGCACCAGCGTCGAAGCCTACAGCAGCGACCGCGCCGTGGCCCTGCCGCCGCTCAACGCGGTGCTGGTGGCCGACATGCTGGCCTCGACCCGCACCACCGCACGGCTCGGCGAATTCCGCAACATGCCGCCGGTCAATATGGAAGCCATCGAATCCGTGCTGCTGCGCGTTTCGTCCATGGTCTGCGAACTGCCCTGGATCAGCGAAATGGACATCAACCCGCTGATCGTCGACGAGCACGGCGCGGTGGCGGTGGACGCGCGGATCACCATCGAGAACACGCCGATCACCGCCGGCCGCTACGACCACATGGCGATCCATCCCTATCCCTCGCAGCTGAAATCCAGCTTCCAGGCCAAGGACGGCACCCTGGTCACGATCCGTCCGATCAAGCCCGAAGACGTGCGCATGGAACAGGAATTCGTCAAGGCCCTGTCGCCCGAGGCGCGCTACATGCGCTTCATGAACACCATCCGCGAGGTTTCGCCGGCGCAACTGGTACGGCTGACGCAGATCGACTACGACCGCGAAATGGCTTTCGTCGCGATCATCGACGCCGATGGCGCCGACAAGGAAATCGGCGTGGTCCGCTATGCCACCAATCCCGACGGCGACTCCTGCGAGTTCGCCATCGTCGTCGCCGACGACTGGCAAGGCAAGGGGCTGGCGCGCCGCCTGATGGGCATCCTGATCGATACGGCGCGCAGCAACGGCTTGCGCTACATGCACGGCGACTTCCTCGCCGAGAACTCGCGCATGCTGGCCTTCGTCTCCAGCCTGGGCTTTGTCCTCTCGACGCATCCGGAAGATTCCGGCCTCAAGCGCGGCGTGCTGGTGCTGAATTGAAAGTCGGCGCTGGCACCACGGCGCGCTGTCCCTGGTGCGGCGACGACCCGCTCTACGTCGCCTATCACGACACCGAGTGGGGCGTGCCCTGCCACGACGAGCGCACGCTGTTCGAGTTCCTGATCCTGGAAGGGGCGCAGGCCGGCCTGTCGTGGATCACCATCCTCAGGAAGCGCGAGAACTACCGGCGCGCCTTCGACAACTTCGATCCGGCCCGCATCGCACGCTACGGCGAGCAGGACGTGGCCCGGCTGCTGGGCGATGCCGGCATCGTCAGGAACCGGCTCAAGATTGCCGCCAGCATCGGCAACGCCCGCGCCACCCTGGAACTCTACGAGCAGGGCGGCAGCCTCGACCAGTTGCTGTGGGCTTTTGTCGATGGCCGCCCGTGCATCAACCACCGCCGCAGCCTGGCCGACATCCCCGCCATCACGCCGCAGGCCGAGGCCCTGTCGCGGGAACTCAAGCGCCGCGGCTTCCGCTTCATCGGCCCCACGGTGGTCTACGCCCACATGCAGGCGACCGGCATGGTCAACGATCACCTCGTCTCCTGCCCGCGCCACGCCGCGCTCGGCGGCTGATTCCCCGGGCACGGGCCGCGGCGTGCAAACGCTTCCAGGGTCCAAACCGATACGGATGATCCCCTGCGGAGCAAGCCCGGCCCGCAAACGACGTGAGCAAAGCCACTCCGGATGGTTACAATGCCGGCATCCATAGCCAATTGGTCTTCTGCTCACCTCGTGCATGCAAGTCGGCCTCGAAACCATTCGCGAAATCCTTGAACGGCACCTGCGGGAAGAGGATATCCATCGCCTGTTGCGCGGCCTCGACGATGCGGGCAGGGCGCAGCTGTTCCACCGCCTCACCGAACAGTTGCGGCGCAGCTCGGCACTGGCCGACATCGCCAATCGCGTAACCGACAGCCTTTCCCTCGACGTACTGTTCCCGCGCTTGATGGCGATGGTCACCGAAGCGCTGAACGCCGACCGCAGTTCGCTGTTCCTTTATGACGCCGAGGCCGACGAGCTGTTCTCGCGCGTGCTGCAGGGCGACACCATCGGCGAGATCCGCTTCCCCAGCCAGGTCGGCGTGGCCGGCGCGGTATTCGCCAGCGGCGAGGCGGTGATCATCGCCGACGCTTATGCCGACCCGCGCTTCAATCAGGAGGTCGACCGGCATACCGGCTACCACACGCGCAACATCCTCTGCGTGCCGATCCGCAACAAGAAGCACGAGGTGATCGGCATTGCCCAGGTGCTGAACAAGCGCGACGGCGACTTCGACGACGAAGACCAGCGGCTGCTCGAAGGACTTTCGCTGCAGGCTTCCGCGGCCCTGGAGAACGCCCACCTGTTCGAGAAGGTCGAGCGCCAGCAGCGCGAAGAGGCGATGCTGCTCGAAGTCAGCAGTTCGATCGTCTCCGAGATCCACCTCGATCCGCTGCTGACGAAGATCATGACGGCGGCGACCACGCTGCTCGATGCCGACCGCGGTAGCCTGTTTCTCTACGACCCGGCCAGCGACGAATTGTTTTCCCGCGTCGCCGACGGCATTGCCGGCGCCACCATCCGTTTCCCGGCGCAGGCCGGCATTGCCGGCGAATGCTTCAGCAGCGGCCAGGTGATCAACATCGCCGATGCCTACGGCGATGCCCGCTTCAATCCCGAGTTCGACCACCACACCGGCTACCGCACCCACAGCATGCTGTGCATGCCGATCATCGCGCGCGGCGAGCGCAAGATCGGCGTCATGCAGATCCTGAATCGCAAGGGCGGCAAGTTCGGCAGCGCCGACGAGCGCCGCCTGCGCGCCTTTTCGGCGCAGGCCGCGGTCGCCATCGAAAACGCGCAACTGTTCGAGGAAGTCAATGTCGGGCGCAACTACAACGAGGCCATCCTGCACAGCATGAGCAATGCGGTGCTGACGCTCGACGCCGACGGCATAGTGCGCAAGGTCAATGAATCGGCGCTGCGCCTGCTGCGCCGCAGCGGCGCCGAGTTGCTCGGACACCGGCTGGAAGAACTCTTCCCCGGCCGCAACCGCTGGGTCGCCGGCAGCCTGGACAAGGTCCGCGCCACGGGCAAGACCGACATCACGGTCGACACCGACTTGCTGGTCGAGGGCAGCGAAGCGGTCTCGATCAACCTGTCCACGGTGGCGCTGACCAGCACCCGCAACGAGCCGATCGGCTACATGCTGATGATGGAAGACATCACGCGCGAAAAGCGCCTGCGCAACACCATGTCGCGCTACATGAGCAAGACCGTGGTGGACAAGCTCATGGAAAGCGGCGAAGCGGAGCTGGGCGGCACCGGGCGCGACGTCAGCGTGCTGTTTTCCGACATCCGCGGCTTCACCTCGATCTCCGAACGCCTCGGCGCCAGGGAGACCGTGGCCCTGCTCAACGAATACTTCACCGACATGGTGGATATCGTCTTCGCCCACGACGGCGTGCTCGACAAGTACATCGGCGACATGATCATGGCGGTATTCGGCTCGGTGCTGCAAAGCGACGACGACGCCAGCAATGCGGTGATGGTCGGCAACAAGATGCTGACCGCGCTGCATCAGCTCAACCGGCGGCGCGTCGCGCGCGGCGGCGAGCAGATCCGCATCGGCGTCGGCATCAGCACCGGCAACGTGGTCGCCGGCAACATCGGCTCGTTGAAGCGCATGGAATACACGGTGATCGGCGACCGGGTCAATCTGGCCGAACGCCTGGAAGGCGCCAACAAGTTCTATGGCACCTCAATCCTGATGTGCGACGCGACCTGGGCGGCGATCAAGGACCACGCCGCCGCGCGCGAGATCGACCTGATCCGGGTGCGCGGCAGGGCCACGCCGGTGGCGATCTACGAAGCGCTCGGCCACCATTCGGAGGACAGCTTCCCGCACCGCGCCGAGGTGCTGCAGGCGTTCAGCGCCGGCCTCGCGCTCTACCGCAAACGCGACTGGGCCGCGGCGAAAAGCTGTTTCCGGCAGGCGATCGACGCCCACCCCGACGATGGGCCGTCGAAAATCTACCTCGAACGCTGCCGCATCTATCGCGACCATCCGCCGCCCGAGGAATGGGACGGCGTGTGGACCCTGCCCGGCCGGTAGTCCGCAGCGCCTGCCGCCTGATCCAAGGAGCCGGAACCTCATGGAACTCTCGACACTGCTGGCGCACCATGCCCGATTTCGCCCTCACGCCACAGCGGTCGTGTTCGAAGAGCAGCGCCTCGACTACCTGAGCTTCAGCGCCCGGGTCGATCGCGTCGCCCATCTGCTGACCGGGCTGGGCGTGAAAAAGACCCAGCGCGTCGCCAGCCTGCTGCCCAACACCCTGGAACTGCTGGAACTCTACTGGGCCTGCGCCAGGATCGGCGCCGTGGCCGTGCCGCTGTCGCCGCTGTTGACCGGCGTCGGCCTGTCCAGCCTGATCAACGACGCCAGCGCGGTCTGCCTCGTCACCCAGAACAGCCTGCTGCCGGTGGTCGCCGCGGTGCTGCCGGAACTCGCGACCCTGGCGCCCGGACGCATCCTGCTGATCGACGGCGGCGAGCCGCCCTGGGGCGACTATGCGGCGCTCGCCGCGGCGGCGCCGGACAGCGAGCCGCCCGCCGCCGACGTCGGCCCCGACGACCTGTTCAACATCATGTACACCTCGGGCACCACCGGCCTGCCCAAGGGCATCATGCACAGCCACCGCGTGCGCGCCATGTACGCCCTGCTGCTGGGCGCCGCCTGGCGCATGACGCCCGAATCGGTGGTGCTGCACACCGGCGCCATCGTCTTCAACGGTGCCTTCGTCACCCTGATGCCGGCATTCCACCTCGGCGCCACCTACATCCTGCAACGCCAGTTCGACGCCGCGGCGATGATCGAAACCATTGCCCGCGAGAAGGTCACGCACATCATGGTGGTGCCGGCGCAAATTATCGCCCTGCTCGATTCGCCGGCCTTTGACCCGGCCAGGCTGGCCTCGCTGCAGATGATCCTCTCGCTCGGCGCGCCGCTGGCGCAACCGCGCAAGGACCAATTGAACCAACTGCTGCCCGGCCGCTTCCACGAACTCTATGGCCTCACCGAAGGCTTCCTCACCATTCTCGACAAGACCGATGCCGTGAGGAAAGCCGGCTCGGTCGGCTGCCCGCCGCCCTTCAGCGCAGTGCGCGTGGTCGACGAGGCCGGCCATGAGCTGCCGCGCGGCCGGCCCGGCGAGATCGTCGGCCGCGGACCCTTCGTCATGCAGGGCTACTGGGGCAAGCCGCAGCTCACCGCGGAAACCCTGCGCTTCGGCTGGATCCACAGCGGCGACATCGGCTATCTCGACGACGAAGGTTATCTGTATTTGGTCGATCGCAAGAAGGACATGATCGACTCGGGCGGGGTCAAGGTCTATCCGCGCGACATCGAGGACATCGCCAGCCGCCATCCGGCAGTGGCGGAAGTCGCCGTGTTCGGCATCCCGCACGAAACCTGGGGCGAGACCCCGCTGGCCGCGGTGGTCCTGAAAGTTGGCGCTGACGCCACGGCGAGCGAACTGCGCGACTGGATCAACGAACGCGTCGCGGCGCGCTACCAGCGCGTGCAGGACGTCGTGATCCTGCCCGCATTCCCGCGCAACGCCGCGGGCAAGACGCTCAAGCGCGAGCTGCGCGAGCCTTACTGGGCGGGACGCGCCAGCCGGATTTAGTAGGCGCGCGCCGAAACCCTGCGGCCCATCGCCAGCACCGTCAACACCGCGAGGATCTGCAGCAACGCCACGCCCGGCAGCACGCCGTCGCGGCCGCCGGCATCGAGCAGCATGCCGAAGGCCAGAGGCCCCAGCGCAAGGCCGACGTCGAGCCCCGAATAGACGAAGCCATAGACGCGGCCGAAGGCCGGCGAGGCATTGCCGCCGGCCAGCGATTCGGTAGCGACGCGGCGCACCAGCAGATCGCGCGACGGGCCGGCGAGGCCGACGCCGACGCCGATGCCGACCATCAGCGGAATCACGCTCCAGGCCGGCGGCAGGCCGCTGGCCAGCACCGCGGCGAAGACCGCGGCGCCAACCAGTGCGCCGCCCACCGTGCGCTCGTGCGCATGGACCCGCACGGCAACGAAACCGCCGGCCACCATGCCCGCCGCCGAACCCAGCAGGTAGCCCGTCAGCGCCGCCACGCCAGCCGCCGCGGTCAGACCGTAGATGCCGCCCAGCACCGGCACGGAAAAGCTCTGCAGGCCGCCGAAGGCCGCCGTGACCAGCAGGAAGAACATGAAGGCCAGCCAGATCGCGGGCAGGCCGAGAAAGCCGAAGGTGGTCGCGCTCGCCGTGGCGCCAGCGCCAACTCTTGGCCGCTCGTCGTCCAGCAGCGGTCGCGCCAGTTGCAATGCAAACACCGAACACAAGGCCACCAGCGCCGCGGCGACGCCCGCGCCGCGCCAGCCGGCCCAAGCCAGCGCGGTGCCGGAGATGGTCGCGCCGATGGCCCAGCCCAGATTGCCGGACAGCCCATGTACGGAAAACGCGTAGCCCAGGCGCGACGGCGTCACCTTCTTGTTCAACAGCGAAAAATCCGCCGGATGGAATACCGAATTGCCGACCCCGGCCAGGGCCACCGCCAGCAGCAGCATGGAATAGTTGAGTGCCGCTGCCAGCGCCAGGCCCGAGGCCGCCAGCAGACCGACGCCGGCCATCAGCACGCGGCGCGCGCCGTAGCGATCGACGACGATGCCGGCCAGGGCCTGGCCGACGCCGGAAATGGCGAAGAACACGGTCATCAGGAACCCCGCCTCCGCGTAGCCGAAACCGAAGTCCGGCATCAAGAGCGGAAATAGAGGAGGCAGCAGGAGATGGAACAGGTGCGAGGTGGCGTGCGCCATGCCGACCAGCGCAATAACGGCGGCATCGGCGCGCACGGGACGATTGGAATCCATCGCCCGATGCTAACCGAAATCCGCGGCAGCCCTGGTCGCCGGCGCGATCTGTGCCGCCGCAAACCGCCGGCGGCGCGTCTATTCCTGAATCAGCTATATGGAGCGCCGAAGCCCGGCACGACCTTCCGCCACTCGACGGCACAGACGGCGACGTAGGGGTGGTAGCCCAGCGGATTGGCGCAGAAGTACCAGTATTCCCCCGGCGGCGGTATCGGCGGCGGCAGCAGCAGCATGACGAGTCGATCTAGTGGAAGCCTCATGTTGCCCCCTGGTCAGCGGGCGGAAACTTCCGGCGGCGGCGGCGGGGGATTTCCCGGGGGCGGCGGCGGGTAAGCGCTGCCCGCCGGCGCCGCGGGTGCGCGCTGCAGCGGCCTTTCCAGCTGGCTGCGCTGGCTCGCGGTGACCGGCACCCGCTGTCCCTTCGCGTACATGCACTGGACATAGGCATTGTCGTAGCTGCGCTGGCTGCCGTAGCCCGAACTCTGGGCGGCACCGGCGCCCGCCAGACTGCCCACCAGCAAGCCGGTGCCGGCGCCGACACCGACAGCGTCGCGTCCGCCGATCGCGGCACCGGCAACGGCGCCTACTGCGGTACCGACCACGGCGCTACGCACGCCCGCGTCAGTCGCCGCCTGATTCGCGCTGCTGCCGCCGATCTGGTAGTGGGCATAGCGGCGGCATTCGGCATCGTCGCTGCGGAACTGCTCGAAGCTCTTGCCGCTTCCGGGCAGGGCCATCACGCTCGGGCCGTCCGGCAGCGAAGCGCATCCGGCGAGCAGCAACAGGCCGGACACCGCGGCGAGAGAAGAAGTTGATGATTTCATGGCGGCGACTCCCGATAGGCCTCAGGGTTGACCCGGCGCCTGCGGCAATACCCGTTGCCATCCACCCGGGCACTCCTTGACGTAGGGGTAGTAGCCACCCGCCGGAGCGCAGTAGTACCAGTAATTGCTTGCCTCGACGCCCCCGGGTGCGGAAGCAACCGGGGGCTGTTCGATATACACCTGCGGGACGGGGCGCTCGACCACGATCGGCGCGTAGTAGGGCGGCGGGTAGTAGCGCGGACCCCAGAAAGGCCCCCAGTAGGGGCCGACGATCACGCTGAAATGCCCGTAGCTACGATGATGATGGCCGCGATGGCCTCCCCCTGCATAACTGATGCCGGTCGTTCCCAGCAGCAAAACCACGATGAGCAATTTTGTGAGCTTCATGGCAGCCTTCCTTTCCTGGTGACGGCGACCGCCACCCATGTGGCGCCCGCCCGTCCCCGTCGATGGTGCTCATTGGACACCTCACCTGTAAGTCAACTCATCCACTTGCGGTGTGTTTTGTAAGAAATCATTGCTCGCGGAACAGGCGCGACCTGCGCGACCGCTGCCAGGATTTTCGTCAGGAACATCGGGCGGCGTGGACCGACCGTTCGCGGAACCTCAGTTGGCTCAATCCGGGACAAGCGTCGGCGGCCCGGCCCGGCAACTCACGGCAGAACAACGGTCGTCATGCCGGTTAGCAGCAAGGTCGCGGAAATTCACGCGGCCGCCAGGCAAGCGTCGGACTTTCCGCGCTGGGTGCCATCAAGCCGCGCGGAAAATCCGCGTCGCTTGATTGCAGTTCAACGCAGCCTCGCTTCCAGTTCGGCGCAAGGGTTGGCACCAAGGCAATCTGGCGTAAGCAGCCGCGCCGGATCAGGGTAAGAAGGCGGCAGGCCGGGTGCGATCACCGTGTCGCCAGCGCCAGCGCGCTGCGTCCCTTCGGGAACTTTTGCCGCGACCGCACGATTGAGGTCGAGCAATTGCTGCAGCAGGTCGGCCTTGGCGGAAAAGCCGTAGGCGGCGAGCACGGTCGCATCGAGTCTGGCGTGGGCGTCGCGTAGCGGGTTCCTGCCCGGCAGGTCGAGCGTGCGGTAGAGCGCGCGCAGGCCGCCCGTCATGGTTTGCAAGGCCTCGTCACGAATGCGGCGAATCTCGCGGCCGGCGGCGGCGATGGCGTCGATCTGCTTTTCGGTCGGGGCCTGCGGCCAGGGGAAGGTGTCGAAGACAGATTCGGGGGTGTAGCGGAAGTCGCTTTTCAGCTTCGAGCACTTGGCGATAAACCATTGCCAGTGGGCGGAGGATTGCAGGATGCCGAAGCTGTAGTCGTCAGCGAAGGCGAAGCAGGACAACGCATCGCCGGGGCGGATGGTGCTACTGACGAAGGCAAAAATGGGACGCTTGGTAACACGCGAGCAAACAAGGTAACGCGGCAGGCTCGAAATCTTGCCGATCAGTTCGGGGCGCGGCCGAAAATGCTGCCACCATGTTTGTAGCCAGCTCTGGTCCTGCCCCGTGAGCTTTCCAGTCTTGGCGCGTTCCACATTTGCCAATGCCTGGACATGCGGCAGCACTTCGCGTTGTACCCAGGCAAATGGCATTGCAAAAGCCCGTGCTTCGAGGATCGTCCGTGTCTGGAAGTCGATGACGGCGCGCTCGGGACGGCCGGTGGTCAGCAACTCGTCACCAACCAAAAAAGGCCGCACAACAGTGGCATTGTTAGTGTCGGCCAGCAGTCCGGTCGCTTCCTCGGTAGTCAGCATGAAGCCCTTGTGGCGCGGGTACTGGCCGGTATAGCAATAGCCGTCGTTGCACTTCAGCACGGCCGCGCCGCTCACATCCACCCCATCGGCCAGCGCCGAATTGATCCTCAAAGCCTCGCGGCAGTCGATGTCGAAATCCTTGGCGCCGCGCTGGGCGCTCTGCGCACGGCATTGACGTAATCGGCGCCGCGCTCGGGCTTGAGCCGTTTGGCGCCGAGGAAGGGCGGATTGCCGATGATGACGTCGGCGACGGGCCAAGTGGTGCGGGTTCCGTCCGGCGCAATCAGTGCGTCGCCGATGACAAAGTTGGCGTCGAGGTTGTCCAGCGGCAGGGCGTTCTCGGTGACGTGCAGTTCGTCGATGGCGAGCTTGTGCGCCAGCATCATGGTGACCTTGGCCAGTTCGACGGCAAAAGGCTGGATGTCCATGCCGTAAAAATTGCGCGCAGTGACGAAGCCGAAGGGCCGCTGCGCGGCATTGCGGCTGGCGAATTCGCCGATGCGCTCGTAGATGCGCGCTTCGATGCGCTTGAGTTCGCGGTAGGCGATGTAGAGGAAGTTGCCGCTGCCGCAGGCCGGATCGAGCACGCGAAAACGCTCCAGCCGGGCCAGCAGTTCCTCCAGCCGCTTGAGTGTTTTCGCGCCCTCGACCTGCTCGCGCCAGGGTTCGACAATGGTCGGGCCGACGATCTTCATGATGTCGACGGGGCTGGTGAAATGGGCGCCGTAGGCGTGGCGCGTTTCCTTGCCCAGCGAGTGCTCGAAGATGGCGCCGAAGATTTCGGGGCGGACCTTGCTCCAGTCGGAACGCGCGGCGTTCTTCAACAGGTTGATTTCGTCGCTGGCGAGCTCGATGCGAGCCGGCTCGCGGAACAGGCCGCCATTGAAGTAGTCGACGCCCTTGAAACGGCCGCCCTGCGTCTTGCCCGGGGTGTTCATCTCGACGAACAGGCCGCCGATCAGGTCGTAGGCTTGCTCGCCACTCTTGCATTCATCGAGCAGGCGAGCGAAGAAATACTTTTCGAGCAGGCCGATGTCCTCGGCGAACAGGCACATCAGCGCCTGCAGGGCGAAGCGTTGCGCGGTATCGCGCTCGATGCCCCGCACGACCAGACAGTTGAAAACCTCGGCCAACAGATCGGCCGCCTGGCGGGTCACTTCCTCGTGGTTGTTGCCGAAAGTCGGCGCTGACGGTACGGCGCCGAGGAAGGCCAGCGGCCCCCAGCGTTGCGGCAGGTCGGCCAGCGCGACGGTGTCGACCGGCGCATCCATCTGCGTCTCGAAGTCGTAGATCCAGAATTCGTCGAAATTGCACAGGACGACAAAGCGCGGCCGACCGGGAACCAGGCGGGTCCAGTAGTCGAAGGCCTGGCGGTAGTGCTTCGAGAGGTCCGTGCCGCGCTTCTTCATCTCGACCAGCACGACGGGCTTCCAAACCAGATCGGCAAACGCTGTACCGCCGCCATGCTTCTTGACACGGTCCTCGCAAGTCGCGCCGGCTTCCTTCAGCCCGGCATGGCCGAAGGCGCGAAACAGGTGATCAAGAAAGAGTTGCGCCTCGCCCTTTTCGTCGCCGCTGATGTGTTCGCCGCACCAGGCGACGAAGGCGGTTAGCGAAGCGGAAAGATCGCTACTCATCGACGCCCTGCCGCCAACAAATCGGCGCAAGCACTTTCCGGTTTTCGTCTGCGGACAATGGTTCGACGAAACGCCCGCGGCTCAGCGACCCATTCTGCAATTGCCTTGCTCTCCGGGCTGGCTTCGGGCGCAACGAGAACCGGGCTTGCCGTCAGGCCTTTGCGCCGTCCCGCCAGCGCCGACTTCCCCTGGCGGGGCTCGCTACCCTGCCTTGCAGATGTATCGGACACCTTGCAATCCCTCGAAATGCGCATCCTGTGTCCACAGCGTTGCACCCTGATTCCGGGCGGTGTGCAGGATGATGCTGTCGGCCAGGGGCAGTTTTAGCTCGACGGACAGGCTCGCCGCGCCAATAGCCAGGCTGTCGGTCAAGTCAATGCAGCGGCCTTGTCGCATCAGGCCAATGGAACGCAGAGCATCCGCTTCGTTGCGCTGTTGCAGGACGCGCTTGAAGACTTCGAACAAAATGAGCGTGGGCACCACGAGTTGATTCGTCTCTTCGATGGCTGGCGCGAAGAAATCGGCATTCGGTCCATCGGCGAAATATTCCAGCCAGCCGCAGGAGTCGACCACATTCAAGGGCGATCGTCCTCACGCGGAACGTCGGTGGCGATACCCGAAAGAAAACCGCGCAATTGGCGGGCGGGCTCAATCGGAAGCAGCTCGATTCGTCGGTCGAACGCCACAATCTGGAGTTTCTGGCCCGGCTCGATATTCAGTTGCTCGCGCACGGCAAGCGGAATGACGACCTGGAATTTTGGAGAAACGGTGACGGCAAGCATGGAGCACTCCTGCAAAAACAGTCGAACATCGATCAGGCTTGCGTTTTACCATGAAACGATCGATCAACAAAGCGAGCCCGCCCACATCGGTTACCGAAATGGGCGGGCAGCCGTATCAATTGCTGAAGTTCAACGCCCCCTTGGCGACAGTTACCTTGACGCGGTCCTTGGGACCGAAGCTGCCGTCGAGGATCAGCCGTGAGAGCGGGTTCTCGATGCGCTCCTGGATCGCGCGTTTGAGCGGCCGCGCGCCGAATACCGGATCGAAGCCGGCCTCGGCCAGCAGCGCCAGCGCGGCGTCGGACACTTCCAGCGTCATGTCCAGTTTCGCCATGCGCTTTTCGAGGTACTTGAGCTGGATCTTGGCGATGCCGGCGATGTTCTTTTCGTCGAGGGCGTGGAACACCACGATCTCGTCGATGCGGTTCACGAACTCCGGGCGGAAATGCATTTTGACTTCGCCCATCACCGCCAGCTTGATCACCTGGTAGTCGTCGCCGGCCATGGTCTGGATCATCTGGCTGCCAAGGTTGGAGGTCATGACGATGACGGTGTTCTTGAAGTCCACGGTGCGGCCCTGGCCGTCGGTCATGCGGCCGTCGTCGAGCACCTGCAAGAGCACGTTGAACACGTCCGGGTGCGCCTTCTCGACCTCATCGAAAAGGATCACCGAGTAGGGCTTGCGCCGCACCTGTTCGGTCAGGTGGCCGCCCTCCTCGTAGCCGACATAGCCCGGCGGCGCGCCGATCAGGCGCGCCACGGAATGCTTCTCCATGAACTCGCTCATGTCGATGCGGATCAGGTGATCCTCGGCATCGAACAGGAATTCGGCCAGCGCCTTGCACAACTCGGTCTTGCCGACACCCGTGGGCCCGAGGAACAGAAACGATCCATACGGCCGGCTTTCTTCCGACAGCCCGGCGCGCGAACGGCGGATCGCGTCGGAGACCAAGCGCACGGCCTCGTCCTGGCCGACCACCCGGCTGTGCAGCTTGTCTTCCATTTTCAGCAGCTTCTCGCGCTCGCCCTGCATCATCTTGCTGACCGGTATGCCGGTGGCGCGCGAGACGACTTCGGCGATCTCCTCGGCGCCGACTTGCGTCCGCAGCAGACGGTGTTTCGCCGTGTCGTCAGCGCCAACTTTCTCGGCGGCCTTTTGTTGCGCTTCGAGCTTGGGCAGCGTGCCGTACTGCAGTTCGGCGAGCTTGTCGAAGGCGCCCTGGCGCTGCAATTCGGCCATCTGCCCCTTGATCTTGTCGATCTCTTCCTTGATGTGCGCCGAGCCCTGCACCTGGGCCTTTTCCGCACGCCAGATCTCATCGAGGTTGGCGTATTCGCGCTCGAGCTTGGCGATCTCGTCCTTGATCAGGAGCAGGCGCTTCTTCGAAGCCTCGTCCTTTTCCTTCTTCACCGCTTCGCTCTCGATCTTCAACTGGATCAGGCGGCGGTCGAGCTTGTCCATGACTTCCGGCTTGGAGTCGATTTCCATCTTGATCCGCGCCGCGGCCTCGTCGATCAGGTCGATGGCCTTGTCCGGCAGGAAGCGGTCGGTGATGTAGCGGTGCGAGAGTTCCGCCGCGGCGACGATGGCCGGGTCGGTGATGTCCACGCCGTGGTGCAGTTCGTATTTTTCCTGAAGGCCGCGCAGGATGGCGATGGTCGCCTCGACCGAGGGCTCGTCGACCAGCACCTTCTGGAAGCGCCGTTCGAGGGCCGCATCCTTCTCGATGTACTTGCGGTATTCGTTGAGCGTGGTGGCGCCGATGCAGTGCAGTTCGCCGCGCGCCAGCGCCGGCTTCAGCATGTTGCCGGCATCGATGGCGCCCTCGGCCTTGCCGGCGCCGACCATGGTGTGCATCTCGTCGATGAACAGGATGATGCGGCCCTGGTCCTGCGCGACTTCCTTGAGCACCGCCTTGAGTCGCTCCTCGAACTCGCCGCGGTACTTGGCGCCGGCCAAGAGGCCCGCCATGTCCAGCACCAGCACGCGCTTGCCTTTCAGCGTCTCCGGCACCTCGTCATTGACGATGCGCTGCGCCAGGCCTTCGACGATCGCCGTCTTGCCGACGCCGGGTTCGCCGATCAGCACCGGGTTGTTCTTGGTGCGGCGCTGCAGGATCTGGATGGTGCGGCGAATCTCGTCGTCGCGGCCGATCACCGGGTCGAGCTTGCCCTGGCGGGCACGCTCGGTCAGGTCGAGGCAGTATTTATTGAGCGCTTCGCGCTGGCCCTCGGCATCCTGCGAACCGACGTTTTCGCCGCCGCGCACGGCCTTCACCGCGTCTTCCAGCGCCTTGCGATTCAAACCGGCTTCCTTGAGCAGGCGGCCGCACTCGCCCTTGTCCTGGGTCAGCGCCAGCAGGAACATTTCCGAGGCGATGAACTGGTCGCCGGCCTTCTGCGCTTCCTTGTCGGTGACGTTGAGCAGATTGGAGAGGTCGCGGCCGATGCTGACCTCGCCGCCATGGCCCTCGACCTTGGGCAGGCGCTCCATGGCCTTGGCCAGGGCCGCCTTCAAGCCGCCGACATTGACGCCGGCGCGTGCCAGCAGGGACGTGGTGCTGCCGTCGTCCTGGTTGAGCAGGGCCAGCAGCAGGTGCTGCGGCTCGATGAACTGCTGGTCGTTGCCGACCGCCAGGCTCTGGGCGTCGGAAATGGCCTGCTGGAAGCGGGTGGTGAATTTATCGATGCGCATGGCGGATGCCTCAGAAAGATGTCATTGCGCACAACATGGGGATTGCGCGGCCGATTTCAATCCTCGGCCGCCGCCCGGCGGGAAAAACGCCTAGCGGCGGCCCTGCTGGCTGGCGAAATACACCGCTTTGCGCGCGCGCATGACTTCGCCCAGCGGGCGATGCGCCATCAGCGCCGCCCAGGGATCGAAGGCGGCCGCCTCGATGGCCGCCGCCCGCGCCTGGCCTTCGGCCGTCTGCGCGTCCTGCGGCGGCAGGGTCAGCACGCCGACCGTGACATAGGGTGCGACATCCTCGGGCCAGTCCACCGAAGCATCCTCGATCGGCGTAAGCGCTTCATCGACGAAGAATTGCAACTGCAGCCTGAATTGCAGCGGCGCGCGCGCCAGGCGCGCCAGAAAATCCCCTGCCCAGTCGGCGTCGGCGCCCGGCTTGGGCTCGCCGCCCGGCGGCAACAGGCGCACCCGCGCCGCATAGGGACCGCAGGCGATCGGCGCCGCCGAGTAGAAGGGCGCCGTGGCAAAGCCCGAAAAGGGCTTGTTGAAGGTTTGCGCGAAGCGCTTCATCATGCCCAGCGCACCGAGGAAACCGTAGCGCGAGACCAGGTAGCCGAGCAGGGCGCCGGGGCCCTTGCTCAGGTTCTTGACCAGGCCGACGAATTCATCGGCACCGGCAAAGGCGAAGGCCGGATGGTTGATCAGCAGGAAATCCTGGCAATCGGTCGGACCCGAGCCCAGCGCGCCGGCACCGCCGAGGTCGCCAAGGCCGCGGATCTTGATGGCAAAACCCCGGATGTCGGGCTTGCGGTCGGACTGAACATCGGTGCCGCCGTTCGACAGCCGAACCCAGGCCGGGTAGTTGCGCGGCGCGGTAAACAGGCCGTGGCGCGCATGGCCCGGCAGATCGGCGGGCACCGCGAAACTGCCCTGCAGTCCCAGCAACTGCTTGCGGTGCAGGGTGCGTCCCGTGCCGAACTTCGCCGACTTCTGCGCCTGGATCGCGGCGAAGTCGCGCGCATAGCCGCCATGACGTTCGGCTTCGTCGGCCGCGATGCGTTCCTGCCATTGGGTGCTGGGGCTTGCCATCTGGTTCTCCTTCAAAGCGCCGAAGCCGCAACCAAGGCCAGCAAACCCAGCAATGCCGGTCCGGCCTGCAGATACATGATTCTCATCTTCACCGTAAACCCGCCGTAAATGCCGGCGACGATCACGCAGGCCAGGAAGAACATCTGGATGTGGATCGCTGCGGCGCCCGGATAGACCAGACCCCAGAGCAGGCCGGCAGCGAGAAATCCGTTGTAGAGTCCTTGGTTGGCCGCCAGCACCCTGGAGCTCTCGGCCTTCTCGGCCGTGTTGCCGAAGATCTTCAAGCCCTTCGGCGTGGTCCACAGGAACATTTCAAGGTAGAGGAAGTACAAATGCTCCAGGGCGACGAGCAACACCATGACCATGGCGACAAGCTTCATGATTCATCCTTTGCCATCTCAACTAACTTCATGCAGTATGAATCACTCGGCGCCCGGAAACAACACCCGAGGCCGAAAACGCCCGCGTTGACCCAGGTCAGCGTCACGTAAGCCATTGGTGTTAAATTGAATCTTTCAAAGTGATCACAGGAGAAGCATCATGGCAGGCAAGACCGAACAATTCAGCGAATTGCACCGCAAGAACATGGAAGCCGCCATGCGCCTGGCGCAGCTTTCGATCGAGAATTCGCAGCGCATCATGGCCCTGCAATCCGAACTGGCCCGCGAAATGTTTCAAAGCGGCGTGGAAGCCGCCAAGGCGCAATCCGGCGCCAGCGACCCGCAGACCATGATGCAGTTGCGCACCCAGTACGCCCAGGAAACCACCCAGCGCATGGTCGCCGCGGCGCAGCAGATCGCCGAAATCAGCAACGCCGCGCGCGCCGAGTTTTCGCGCCTGGTCACCGAGCAACTGGCCTCCGGCAGCCAGGACATGACCGAATCCCTGCAGACCTTCATGAAGTCCCTACCCGGCCAGACGCCGAACATGATGGAATCCTTCCAGCAGGCCATCGCCACCGCCAACCAGGCCTTCGAGCAGATCGCCAAGGCCTCCACGGCGGCCATGGGCAGCGTCGGCGAAACGGTCAAGAAAGCCGCCGCCGGCGCCAAGCGCAAGTAAGCCAAGCGCCGCGTCCCGACCACGGCCGATCGCGCAAGCGGTCGGCCGATTTTTTGGTCCTGGCTAAAACCTGGGTGAGGGGGCGAAGCCGCCCGCTGCAGGCCATGAAGCGGCACTCATCCAGCCGAATCGGGTACGTCGGCAACGGCAGCAAACTGATGGGGAAGCGGCCGTTTAGGCTTCCTCCTGGTCCACAATTCCTCGGTCTTTGCTGTCGGTTCCCCTCGACTTCCTTTACTACAGCAACACGAATCAGCTGTGATTCCAGCGTTTGCGGCACCTACACGGAGTGGATGTGAGCAACCCTCATCCGGAATCTATATCCTTCGCTCAATAGACAGCCTTATCCTAATACGTCAGTATTAATGTATTAGATGCATGAGGGGCCTGCCCCGTGTCCCTATGGTTATTGCGAGCGATCCATTGTTTCCGTTACCAGCGGAAAGGGCGGTACGACTGTGAGTGAGGCCACTGACGATCAACGTATCGAGGCGGTGAAGCAGGAGGCTTCACTGTTCATATCGACGGTACACCCCAGCCGGCGCGAAAGGCGTCTGGCATTCGCCGTCGTGCTGGGATCGTTGCTGGCCTTTCTTGGCACAGCGCCGTTTGCCCAAGTGCCGCTCACGGCGATTCCGGCTTTCCTTCCTGCCTATCAGGCCGCGATAATCATCGGGGATGTCATTACGTTCATCCTCCTGTTGGGACAGTACGACATCCTGCGCTCGCGCGGGCTGTTCGTCATCGCGTGCGGCTATCTTTTCAATGCTGCGATGGCCATTTTCCATGCCTTGAGTTTTCCCGGATTGTTTGCGCCATCCGGCCTCCTGAACTCGGGACCGCAAACCACTGCCTGGCTGTATTTCTTCTGGCATGGCACTTTTCCGCTGTTCGTCATCGCCTATGTGGTTCTGAAAGGCAAAGCGGTGACTTCGATCGAGCGGCGCATTCCGCTGGCATTGGCGATGTGGATTGCGGTGATTATCGCGTCGGGTCTTGCCTCCGCGTTCATGCTGCTCGCCACAACCGGCGCCGGGCTGCTCCCGCCAATCATGAGCGGCAACATGGATGCCGACAAGAAAATATTCGTCGCGCTGGCCGTCTGGATAATCAGCCTCGTCGCATTGGCGCTGCTCTGGTTGCGCAAGCCGCATTCGCTGCTCGACATGTGGCTGATGGTGATCATGCTCATCTGGATACTCGATGTCGCGCTGGCCGCAGTTCTCAACCACGGCCGTTACGACGTCGGCTGGTATATGGGACGCGCCTACGGCCTGATGGCCGCGAGCTTCGTGCTGATCGCGTTGCTGCTGGAAAACGGCAAGCTCTACGTTCAACTCGTGTCTGGCAGCGCCAGAGAAAGGGCCTATCTCAACAATCTTTACGATCCTGTCGTAACGATTGACGCTCGCGGCAGGATTCGTAACGCCAACCCGGCCCTCGAGCGCGTGCTCGGCTATTCCGCCGAGGAGTTGCTTGGCCGCAATGTATCCGTACTGATGCCGGAACCGCAGAAAAGCGAACACGATGGCTACATACGGCGCTACCTGCAAACCGGCAACGCGCGCATCATCGGCACAAGTCGCGAAGTGACGGGACAACACAAGAACGGGGAGCTCATTCCACTGGAACTCTCGATCACCGAGTTTTCGCACGATGAGGAGAGTTTTTTCATCGGTACCTTGCGCGATCTTCGTGACCGCAACCGCCTTATCGACGAACTGACGAAGGCGCGTGCCGACGCCGACCAGGCCAACCGGGCGAAGTCCGCCTTCCTCGCCACCATGAGCCACGAGATACGCACGCCGATGAACGGCGTGCTCGGCATGCTGGAAGTGCTCGAGCACAGCAGCCTGACCGAACATCAGCGCGACCAGGTGCAGACCATGCGCGATTCCGGTGCCACGCTGATGGCGCTGATCGACGACATCCTCGATTTCTCGAAGATCGAGGCCGGCCGCATCGAACTCGAGCGCGCGCCGCTGTGCGTGGCCGATCTGGTCGAAGGGCTGTGCACCTCCCAGCTCAGCGTAGCACGGCGGCGCGGCGTCGTGCTGCGCGTGTTCGTCGCGCCGGATATCCCCGAAAGCGTGCTGGGCGACGACACGCGCCTGCGCCAGGTGCTCTACAACCTGGTGGGCAACGCGATCAAGTTCTCCGCCGGCAATCCCGCCCGCGCCGGCCGGGTCGAGGTGCGGGCAACGCTCGCGGCTCGTGCTCCCCTGCGGATCGCCTTCACGGTCAAGGACAACGGTATCGGCATGGACGAAGCGGCACGGTCCCGCCTGTTTACCCCCTTCACCCAGGCGGAAGCCTCGACCACGCGCCGCTTCGGCGGCACCGGCCTCGGCCTGACCATTTGCCGGCGGCTGGTGAACCTGATGGGCGGCGAGATCGGCGTCATCAGCCAGCCGGGCGAAGGCAGCCTGTTCACCGCGACCTTGCCCTTCGCCCTTGCCCCGGAACGGCCGGCGCGCGAGCAACCCGGTCTTTCCGGTCTCTTCTGTTTCCTGCTCGATGACGCGGACATCGACGCCGAGGCGTTAACCGAATATCTGGAACACGCAGGCGCCACGGTGCGACCTTGTGGCGATGTGGCGGACGCGGTGCGTTTCGCGGCGGCAGCCGAGTCGCCGGTGATCCTCATTCATGCCGAAGGCGAAAGTCGGCGCTGGCAGGACGGCGAATTGTCTACGCATCTGCGCCGCGTCCGCATCGGCCACGGTCGCCGCCGGCGTGCCCGACTGGATGCCCCCGACTGCGTGTCGATCGACGGCGACGCCCTGCGCCGGCTGGCCTTCCTGCGCGCGGTCGCGGTCGCGGCCGGGCGTGCCTCGCCGGAAATCTTCGACGACCGCTCGACCGACGTGCTTCCGGGCGAATCCTCACCGCCGCCGACCGTGGCGCAGGCGCGCGCCGAAAACCGCCTGATCCTCGTCGCCGAGGACGACAGCGTGAACCAGAAGGTCATCCTGCAACAACTGGCGCTGCTCGGTTACGCCGCCGAAGTCGCCGGCGACGGCGCCGAGGCCCTGGCACGCTGGAGCGACGGCGGTTTCGCGCTGCTGTTCACCGACCTGCACATGCCGGCAATGGATGGCTACCAGTTGGCGGCGGAGATTCGTCGGCGAGAAGGTAGCGGACGCCGCATGCCCATCATCGCGCTCACCGCCAACGCCCTGAGCGGCGAGGCGGCGCGCGCCAAGGCC
>JAXMJU010000036.1:0-9421 GCA_034376265.1 Sulfuritalea sp. | reverse complement strand
CCATCTAGCGCGGCTAGCACCTGGCCGTGGTGGATGAGGCGGATAGCGTACTGATCGACGAAGCGCGCACGCCGCTGATCATTTCAGAAACCTTGCCGGACGATCTGGGCATGGCCGTGTATGGCAACGCAATGGCGATCGCGGGGCAGTTGCGGGAAGGCACGGACTATCGGCTGAGCAGGGATCGCGATGTCTGGCTGACCACGGCGGGAGACCGTACCGTGCAGTCCCTGGTCGCCGAGTTCGAGGGGGTCTGGAAATCCGCCCTGTGGCGCAAGGAACTGATGCAGAAGGCGCTGTCGGCGCTCCACTTGTTCAAGCGCGACCAGCACTACATCGTGGTCGACGACAAAGTTCAGATCGTCGACGAGTTCACCGGGCGGGTGATGCCGGACCGGACATGGGAGCGCGGATTGCACCAGATGATCGAAGCCAAGGAGCAATGCGAGATCAGCGGCCAACGCCGCACCTTGTCCCAGATTACCTACCAGCGTTTTTTTGGGCGCTACCTGCTGCTGGCCGGCATGACCGGCACGGCGAAGGAAGTGGAGCCGGAAATCAAGCGGGTCTATGACCTGTCTGTGACAAAAATTCCGACGCATAGACCTACCCGGCGTGCGCGCCTGCCTGATCGAGTCTTTCCGAGCTCGGACGAACGCTGGCAGGAAGTGGCGCGGCGCGCCCGCGCCGTTGCGGAAGAGGGACGGTCCGTTCTGGTTGGCACTCGTTCGGTCGAGGCGTCCGAGCTATTGGGGCGGCTGCTGGAACAGCAGGGTGTGGCACACACAGTACTCAACGCGCGGCAGGACCAGGCCGAAGCCGAGGCAGTCAGCCAGGCCGGACAAGTGGGCCGGATCACGGTGGCGACCAACATGGCAGGCCGCGGTACCGACATCAAACTGGCTGCCGAAGTGGCGGAGAAGGGTGGCTTGCATGTCATCCTCACCGAGTTCCACGAAAGCGCCCGTGTCGATCGGCAATTGTTCGGCCGCTCCGCCCGTCAGGGAGACCCCGGTTCGGCAGAAGCCATCGTTTGCCTGCAGGATGAACTATTCCAGCGCTACGCGCCGCTCGTGAGCCGAGTTGGGGCTTCGATATGGTTGAGTACCGGACATTGGCAGGCGATCCTGTTCCGCTGGTTTGTCACCTACGCCCAATCGAAGGCAGAAAGACAGGCCCGCAAAATTCGGTTGGACACGATTCGACGAGACCGGAAGTGGTTGCAGGCACTGGGCTTTGTCGGGAGCGCCAAGAAATAGGTTACTGGCGAATATACTTAACGGCTATCAAAATCCACCAAGAGCAGCTAGCGCCGAACCGCCATGTATGCCATTCATCGTCGTCGAGCCGCGATCAAAGCCTGGTACTGGCGAGTCAACTTCAGGCGACGCGGGAAACTCTATGCCAAGACCTTTTACGACTTGACCTGCGGAGGTAGCCAGGCAGCCAAGGCACAGGCAATCGCTTGGCGCGACGAGCAACTGGCGGCAATCAAGGCACTTTCGCTGCTCGAGTTCCACCAACAGAGGCGCTCCAATAATTTGAGCGGAGTACCAGGGGTACATTTCCACAAGACGCCCGCCCAGCCTGTGGGTTTTTGGCAGGCAAACATCAAGTGCAACGATGGCAAGCGCGTGGCCAAGTCCTTTTCGGTGCGCAAATATGGTGAACGGGAAGCCTTCCGCCTTGCCGTTGCCGCCCGCTCTGAGCTGCTGACCCAGATCGAGGACCGACCGTACCTGTATCACGCCATGGCGAAACGGCTCTCCGCAGCATAAATGGCCGATGCCAATTCCATACATAAATTTGATATCGTAATTCCGCATCGCAACAGTGATTCATCGGATGAATGACGCATCAAGTGTCCAATCGATGATGCGTTGCAATATGCATAGTGCTTTGGCTATAGGGTGGCTTTGATTGGGGCAAACCAGATGTTGCGCTGGAATTGCTCTTCGGCATACATTGCATCCAAATCATCATTTCACGATTGCCATCGGCAACGGAAAAGTATCGCTGCCTTCCGCGGATAGGCGGTCGATGGTGAATTCCGTCAAGCCCGTGATATCGAGAATAGTGAAGACAGTTTCCGCATCTGCGGCGAGATTAGAGGCAGTAATGTCAAGCGCGGCGCATGCGTTGAATAGATATATTGCCTGCGCCCACGCGGATCGAGAAGCGATGGTCAAAGCTGGCAGCGCTAGAGCACCCATTAGTCATCTGTTAGCTGGCGAGCACCATCAGATTGAAATTCTGCGGTGCCGCATGCCTATTGATGAGCTGCAGTCGGCCGCTGGCTTTGGACTGATCAACCTAAGCAGGACGTAGCACCTCAAAGGACACTTCAACTTGAAACAACGCAAAGGGCATGCCTGAATCACCGCCTTGCGGATCGCGAGAGGATGCGAGATCTGATTAGCATTTGCACTTGTCATCTATAATATTTGTAGCATCGTGTTCAGATTGTTGCAGGAGTCTCGCGGCCAACGAAATGGAGACACCCCAATGGGTAAGAACATCGCGCTCTTTTGCGACGGTACCGGCAATCAGTTCGGCAATCGCAATAGCAATGTGGTCAACCTCTTTGTGGCGGCTCGCAAAAATGAGGGCGGTCAAGTCTCATACTACGATCCTGGGGTCGGCACCTTCGGCCTTTCCGAAGCACTGTTTGAGTGGCAAAAGGTGCCGGCCAAGGTGCTGGGCCTTGCCTTCGGCTGGGGCATCACCCGCAACATCGAGGAGGCCTATGCCTTCCTGATGCGTCATTACGCGCCGGGCGACCGGGTGTATCTGTTCGGCTTCAGCCGCGGAGCCTATGCAGCACGGGCGCTCGCCGGGATGATTCGCGCCGTCGGGCTGTTGCATCCGCAACACCAGAATCTGATCGAGTACGCTACTCGGCTTTATCAGAATGTTCCCGAAGGGGACGATACGGCGATGGCCGGATTCTTCGGATTGCAGGACCGTTTCCGCGAACAGTTTTCGCAGGATTGCCCGATCCACTTCATGGGGCTGTGGGATACGGTGAAGTCGGTCGGTTGGTTCGGTTCGCCGGTGAAGCTGCCATATACCGCGAGCAACCCCACAGTGGCTTGCGTGCGCCATGCCATTTCGCTTGACGAGAGGCGCTGCTTTTTTCGGCAAAACCTGTGGCATCCGAGCGATGGGCAAGATGTGAAGCAGGTGTGGTTTGCCGGCGTGCATTCGGACGTCGGCGGCGGCTACCGCGAGCCCGAAAGCGCTTTGGCCAAGCTTTCGCTCGAATGGATGGCGCGAGAGGCGCAACAACATGAATTCGAAATCGAGCCCGAAAGATTGGCACGGGCTCTTGGTCGCGGGCCGGGCGGGGACGACCATGTGCTCCCCTCGCCGCTCGGCGAAATGCACCGCTCACTTCATGGACCGTGGTGGGTCGCGGAGATACTGCCGCGTCGCTTCGAAGACCCGAGGCGGGCCTTCCGGCCGGTCTGGCGCTGGCCGCTCCTGCAGTGGCGCGAACTCAACAAGCCACGCTATGTGCGCGCCGAGGCGTCGATGGTGCATAGCTCGGTTATCGTGCGCATGGAGGCCGGTGCGGGTTATGCCCCGGCGAACCTGCCGATCGGCTTGCCGATCGAAGACTAAAAATGACAGGGTGCCGCGCAGGCACAGGTCGGCACGAGCGGGGATGACTTTAGGGAAGGCGACATGAGGCGAGAATATTTTGGGGTATTGGCGGCGGCGTTGCCCGAGTACGATCTGGCCAAGGTAATGCTGCTGGCTGGTCGCAGGGAAGGTGGATTGCTGCCCGTCCTGCAGGGGCGAAAAAGCGTGAGGCGCTGGATAGATGAGGCACGACAAGTGCTGGTGACCGAACCGCATGACCCCTATTCGGATGCAATCCATTTGCGCATCTACCTACCGGTCGTCCAGCGCCTGGTCAGTGCCGTTGGCGAGTCGCCGACACTGCTGCGGCGTTTACAAGAGATGCTGCCGATGCTATGGCACGAGTCGCTGGGCACGGCTCACACTCGCTACCGTGTAGCGCTCGCCCGGCCCCTCAGGCAGTTGGATCTGCAATGGCTCGCGCATGTCCTTGTAACTAGCGACATTGGGGTTGAGACCGTGGTCGCGGAGTCGCGCCCCGGAGCAGAGATGTTCTGGGAATGGCCCCTACGCATCGGGGTGCTGCCGGGCCGGGCAGGGGCACAATTGATTGATGCCCTCGGGCAGGGCTGCTACCGCGAGCTATACGACGTGCGCGAAGTTTCGGCGGAAGCGATGCTGTTTGACTTGCTGCTGCTGACCGGCTCGCTGACCGGGATCGCTATCCCGCGCGGCGTGCAGGCAGGCGCACTACTGATGCTGGGTGCAGCGGAATCCGGACGCGAGTTGGCTACCAAGGCGCTGCAGAGACATCTCTACCAGGGCGATCGATCAGGCATGGCGGCACTGTGCTTCGTGCCGAACGAGGAGCGCCTGGCTTGGCTGATGACTGTGGTGCGCGAGTTGTCGCACAACGCCACACTTGACACGGCGCTTTTCAAGGCGCGCTTAGCTAAGGAGCGGCAAGGTGAAGGTGGCGAGACGTCAATCGGCGACCTGCAGCCGCCGCTGGTGTTCGCCAGCGAGCCGTTTCTGCAAGGGGCGCGCATCGCGGAGGCGGCCAAGCGCATCGGCGAGGCCTTGCAGGCGCATTGGCAGGCCGAACTCGAGGTGACCCTGAACAATGTGCAGGGTGTTTTCGGGCAAGCCGCGCGCCCGATCAGGAACGTCGGCGAGCAGCTTGTGCTGGACGTGCCCAGTTATATATGGGCCAGCGAGCGCGGCGATGCCGCCGTCCTGGCGCGGGTGCGCCGCCAAATCGAGACGCATGTCGGGCCGATCGGGAGCATGCCGATTGCCGTCCCCGACCGCACCATCGCTGGAGCGGCCCAAGGCCTCGCACACGGCCATGCCGATGTGCGCGTTACGTCCTCGAAACCAGGGTCGAAGCCACGTCCTGTGCCGAGCATGGCGGCACCTGAGCGGACATTGGGCTTCGCCATGGCTGAGCCGCCGGAAGTGCCTCTAATGGGCGGCGCGCCGGCACCTCCCGCCGAAAATCGGCACGTGCAATGCAGAATTTCGCAAAGCACGGCGCCGGACGAGTCGATCAAACGACTGCACCCGAATGAAAGCTATCGGGCCCTGATCCATATCGGGCCTATGCACGATGAAATCTTGATCGTTGCGACCGAAATATTCGACGAGAGCCTGTTGCCGCCAGCGGAGCACGGGCACGATCTCGACATCGTGTTCTGCCCGCTCAGTACGGGCGGCGCCGAGAAGCCTGCCCCGCCGCTGCTGCGCCGGGTGCATCTGCCCAAGCAAGGCGATAGCAACACTGCGGAGTTCTATTTCGCCAGCGGAGCGGCGCCGGACGATTTTCGGGCGAGGGTGATCGTCCTGCACCGCAACCGCATCATCCAGACCTTGCTGCTACGCACTCCCGCGCCCAACGAGGACCTCGCGCTCGAACCCGAAAACCTTGTGACGCCGTTTTTGGGTGTCAGCGAGATCGAGGCGACGGCCGACCTGGCATTCGTGATCAACGACAATCCCGCCGGTATACCGGGCATTGCGACGATTGCATCTGACACCGCTTCATTCATCGAACCAGTGGGGCTTGCGGGCTCCATCGATTCCGTTAAGAAGCTGCTCTCGGCCATGAATATCAGCGCGGTGGGAGTGCCCACCAAGCTCGACGACAACGAAATGGTGAGCCTGATGATCGATCTGGCGAACCACGGCGCGTCCATTCTCCGTGAAATCCGCACGCAATTGCCGATTGCGCCCTACGAAAAAGCCGAGCGGGTGCAGGTGGTGGAGGCCATCGCCAACGCATACCTGCCGGTCGAGTTTCTGTACTCTGGCAAGGCGCCGGTACCCACCGCCAAGCTTTGCCCAAACGCAGCGACGGCTCTGAAGAGCGGTGACCGCGCGGTACATCGGGAGTGCGAACACGCGAAAGACCCCAACTATGTTTGCCCTGCCGCGTTTTGGGGGTTTAGCAAATGCATCGAGCGACAGCCATTCGGCTTGACGACTGCACACGTGTTCAGCGTGCCGCAGGCCGGAACACAGACGCTGAAACCGTTCCAGACGGCGGTGGTCGCCGCGAGCCGGCGCGTAGACAAGGACGACATGACCGGGCCCGCTGGCCTGGTGACCGCACTCAATGGACTTACTGTCACTTTGCGTAGCGCCACGTCATGGAACGATTGGCAGGAGCAAGTTCTGGCCGCACCGCCGCCGACGCTGTTGGTGCTGCTGCCACATTCGGCCGATTCGCCGACGGTGACAAATATGCCGGCGCTGGAAATCGCCAATTCCTGGCTTGAATCGTCGCGGCTGGATCAGGACTATGTGCACCCTGAAGGCAGTGCCGGACCCGGGCCGCTGGTATTGCTACTCGGTTGCAGCACGGCGCTCACCGAAATAGCCTTTCTCAATTTCGTGCGCGAGTTCAAGCGCTCCGGGGCTTCGATCGTGCTCGGCACGCTGGCGACGATCCACGGCAAGCAGGCGGCCGCGTTCGCGACTCGGCTGCTCGGCGAGATGAAGAAGCAGGGCAGGGGCCTGCCCTTCGACCAGACCCTGCTCAAGGTGAAGCAGCAGATGTTGGCCGACGGCGAGCCGTTCGTGTTGAGCCTGGCCGCCTACGGCCATAGCTCGTGGCTGATCAAGAGCTGAAAAAGGAGACCGCAATGTTTAGGATACACATGCTGCCCGCGGACCACGGCGACTGTCTGTGGGTGGAGTACGGCACCACCGCGAATCCGAAGCGGATATTGATCGATGCTGGTACCCCTGGCACCTATGCCCGCGCTCTGCGGCCGAAGATAGAGGAGATAATTGCACGGGAAGGCAGTTGCCACTTCGAACTTTTCGTAGTGACGCATATTGACGCCGATCATATCGGAGGTGCGCTGCAGTTCCTGGGAGAGTTCGATAAGAACAAAATTTCCATCGGCGAAATCTGGTTCAACGGCTATTTCCACCTCTCGAACGAGACGCCGGCGCAACTGGGTGCAGATCAGGGCGAGCGCCTGACAGCCTTGATCCAGGATGGCGGATGGAAATGGAACTCCCGTTTCAAGCGCCGCGCCGTGATGGTGCCCGACACGGGGATGTTGCCGCAATTTACCGTGGCAGGAATGAAACTAACGCTGCTCTCGCCAACCTTCAGTAACCTGCAGAAGTTGAAGCCTAAGTGGGAAGCGGAAATCAGGAAGGCCGGACTGGTTCCGGGGGAAGCCTACGAGGTTCCGAAAGCGGAGGAAGCCAGCGGCTTCTTGGGGGGAGATGTTGAGGACTGGGCGGCAACCAAATTCAAGGAGGATGCGGCCGAGGCCAATGGAACGAGTATTGCCTTTATCGCCGAATACAAGGGGACGCGCGTGCTGTTCGCGGCCGATGCGCATCCTTCGATATTGATTGAAAGCCTGGCGCGCAAGCCGTTTGCTACCACCTCGCTCGATCTTGCCGCCTTCAAGCTGCCGCACCATGCCAGCAAGAACAATGTTTCGACCGACGTCGTTGCCGCATTTCCGGCGGCACACTATTTGATCTCAACCAGCGGCGCACAATTCAAGCATCCGGACGAAGAAGCCGTGGCGCGTGTGTTGGTGACGCCAAGCACCTATACCAAACAATTGCACTTCAACTACGACACCGACTTCAACGGAGAGTGGAAAAGCAAGTCGCACAAGAATAAGTGGGGCTACGAAGCGACCTATGGTGACATGAGCGACGGCTTGACGGTTGAGTTGTAAGCACTTCGTTCTTCACGTACGCAAGGACATTTGAGTGGGAGCCATGCCTGCTTTCTCACCCGGGGGATAATGTCAAGAATCCGGAGAAGAGGAATCGGCTCTCTCGAACTCATACTCCTCCGGCCCTGCGAGCGTAGGCTTCCGGGCAGCGAATGCGTGTCGTAAACCGGCCATGACCGTTCGGTCGCATTGTCTATTCCAATTGGGAAACGCCAGCGCTAGCCTCGCCTGGCTGGCGGAATCAGCCTGCAGCGATCAGGCACAAAGCAGCCAATCGGACGCCCCGCATGCACTTTGACGCGCTATATTTGGCGGCGTTGCTTCCGGCGATTTAGTGGACGCGAATTGGCGACCTAATGGAGAGAAACAGTGTGTACCAAGCTACTCTTCCTCGATATCGACGGGGTGATGCACAGCGTCGACCGTGTCCAGGCCGTCCATAAAGGTACTGGAACTGAATACACCGGCGACCGGCTGTTTGAGCACCTGCCGTTGCTAGGCCGGATTCTCGATCAGTGCCCAGACGTTTCGGTGATCATTTCGTCGGCCTGGCGGGATGTCTACACGCTTTCGGAGCTTCAGAAGTTCTTTGGTGGCTGGGGACATCGGGTCATTGGGACCACCCTCAGTATTGATGCTCTGGATTCCATGCCGGCGAACCGGTTTCGGGAATGCCAGATGGCGGCGGAACGGCTCGGTGTCTCCGACTGGCTGGTGGTGGATGATCAGCCCGGAATCGTCTGGGGATCCCAAATCCCGAAACCGCCGCTTGCGCGCAGGGTATTCTGGTGTGATCCGGTGCTGGGACTTGCAACACCGTTGGTTGCTACCGGCATCGTGAGGCGGTTTCTTGATGGAGAGACGCGCTGATCGGTCAAAACGGCCGCCGATTCATCGGAGCGTGCAACCTTTCGGCCGTTGGGCCACGCTGCCGATGCTTCTGATTTCAGCCATTAACGATCCTTCGCGAATTCACCTGTCAGCGATCAATCAGCCGAACTTGGAATATCCCATACAATTTCCCGGACAACCCCTTGCGCATATTCCCAGTCGAATTCGCGAACACGAAAATTGACTACCGCTATTGCTGCGTCTAGGATCAGGGCCGTGACAAAGCATGTTGCCGACGTTCCGCTCGAATTGATTCTGCGCGCTGCCCAGTCAGCTACGCAGAAATCTGCTGTTGACGCCGTAAAGGCGGGCCGCGTCGTCACCGGGTGGAAGGATGGGAAGCTTGTCGAATATGGACCTGGTGCGCTTCCTCTCGTGCAGACAAGTCGTGACGAGGATACTTCCGCTGTTCATGTGCCATACGACTCTCGTCCTTAATATGATTGTTAAGTTCCTCCAAACTGCTGACATTGGTGGCCAGCATGCACGCCCCTCCCAGACGTGCCCCCCGGCAGCAGCGCTGTGCGAGGGCTAAGTTAGAGTGGCAGGAACAGGTTCTGCGGGTGGTCCGCAATCTGCTCGAAGCCGTAGCGTTTGTAGAAATCGACTGCGTTTGGTTTCGCATTGACCACGAGGCCGATACCACCAACCTCTTTCGCAATGCGCGTCACCCGGTCGAGGGCGGCGGAGAGCATGTGCTCCCCAATACCTTCCCCGTGATGCCGTTTGGCCGT
>JAXMJU010000035.1:0-25493 GCA_034376265.1 Sulfuritalea sp. | reverse complement strand
ACGGCCGCCTGACCCGACAACAAAGCGAAAAGCGAAGGGGCTATGGATATGTGGATAGCTCGCCTGACGGCGACCTCCCCACATACCCACAGCCCCGCCAAACGCCAGATCTTTTTTATTTGGTTTTCAACGTCAAAACCGCTCGCTCAGACTCAAACCTGGATTGGAATGGACTATCGGCGCGCGAATATTCGCTGCGGCGCCGGCTACGGCCCGCGCCGTTTGGGAGTACCATCGACAACAGCCCGCCGGCCCCCAGCGCAGGATTGCAGATCACCGGCCCGGCAATTCTTCCGCCTGGTCCGTTCCGCCTACCCGGCCATGTGCAATGCTTCATTCATACTTTCAGGAGATACAAATGGCCAAGGGACAAATGCGCAGCAATCGCGAGCAGAAAAAACCCAAGCAGGACAAGACCAAACCCGCCGCGCCGGCGCTGCCTTTCGGCGGCGCCCAAGGCAAGTCGTCGATACCGACCCCGATCAAGAAGTAGCGGCAGGCCCGGCCGCCGCGAAGCGCCAGCGCCAGCCTCATCGCCGGCACCGTAGCCGCTGGCGACACCGATCACCGCTACCTGCGTGGAACCATTTCTTGCCTCCATGCCGACCGATATGTAGTTTAATGTGGCGCCGTTTCAGCAGCGCGCCATGGCCCTCAAATCCACCATCTTCAAGGTCGAACTGCAGATCGCCGATCTCGACCGCAACTATTACCAGAACCATACGCTGACTGTCGCCCGCCATCCGTCGGAAACCGACGAAAGGATGATGGTGCGGGTGCTGGCCTTCGCCATGCACGCCGATCCGGCGCTGGCCTTCGGCAAGGGCCTGTCGTCCGAGGACGAGCCCGACTTGTGGCGCAAGGACCTGACCGGCGCCATCGAACTCTGGATCGACGTCGGCCTGCCCGACGAAAAACGCGTGCGCCGCGCCTGCGGCCGCTCGCAGCAGGTGGTGGTGCTGACCTACGGCGGGCGCGTCGCCGACATGTGGTGGCAGCAGAACCAGGCCGCCCTGCAACGCCAGGACAAGCTCACGGTGATCAATCTTTCGACCGAGGACAGCCGTGCGCTGGCGGCGCTGGCCGAGCGCGGCATGCAACTGCAATGCACGCTGCAGGAAGCCGAACTGTGGCTGATCGTCGATGGCGAGAACACCCGCATCGTGCCGGAAATCCGCATGGCGCCGACGCGCCGCTAGGGCTTCCTGCCGGCGGCCTTTTGCGCGATGCGCTCGCGCGCCGTCCTGAGCAGCACCGCATCATCCTCGGCGCCCCAGCCGCGCGCCACGGTTTCCCGAAACAGCGCCAGCGCGGGTTCGCCCAGCGCCGCAGTGCAGCCGGCCGTCTGCGCCATGCCGAGCGCCAGCGTCAGATCCTTGAGCAGGATGCGGACGTGGGCGCGCGGCGCAAAATCGCCGGCAAAGGCGCGCGGCATGCGCTCATCGACAATCCAGCTCTGCCCGGAACTGGCGCCGACGACATCCAGCATCAGTTGCGGATCGAGGCCCAGGCTTTCGCCCAGGGCCAGCACTTCCGCGCCTGCGGCGAGATTGATGCCGGCCAGCAGGTTGTTGACGAGCTTCATGCGCGCGCCGTCACCGTGACGCTGCGAAATGCGAAAGCGCTTGTCGGCCAGCGCCGCAAGCACCGGTGCCGCCCGCTCGAGGACGCTCTCGGCGCCGGCCAGCATCAGTGCAAGCTGCCCCGCCGCGGCGCGCAACGGACCGCCGGAAATCGGCGCGTCGAGCGCTGCGGCGCCCGCCGTCTCGATGCGCGCGGCAAGCCGCTGCGCATCCTGTGGACCGATAGTGCTGCACAGCGCGACCACGGTGCCCGCCCGCCACCCCGCGGCGGCCGGATCGGCTTCGCGAAACAGGGCATCCTCGATTTGCGCGGCATCGACCACCACGACCAGGATCATGTCGCTTTGCGCCGCAAGCTCGCGCGCGCTGGCGGCAATCCGCGCGCCGGCAGCCCGTGCCGCCGCCTCCGCGGCGCGGCTCAGATCGCGCGCGATGACGGCGAAGCCCGCCCGCAGCAGCGTCCGCAGCATCGGCAAGCCCATGTTGCCGACGCCGATGATGCCGATCGATTTCATGTCGCGGCGACCTGTTGCCGGCACAGCGCCGCCAGTGCGGCTTGCAGCCCGCCCTGCACCAGTTGCAGCGGCACCGCCAGCATCAGGTTGAGCGGCAGGCCGAAATTCTCCACGGCCCAGCCCGCGGCATCGCGGCAGTCGCTGCCCGTGCCGACTGCCTGCAAGCGCTCGCGCAACGGCACCAGCGTCTCCAGATAGCCGATCACCGGCTTGCCCAGCGCCAGCGCATAGCCGATTTCGACGCAGGTGCCGGAATCCGGCTCGGCGCCGCGAAACGGATTGAGGTTGGCCAGCACGGCATCGGCCTCGCCGATCAGGCGCAGGTTGCTGCGATAGATGGCGGGCGCCGTACCCTGCCCTTCGTCCTGCGGAACCAGGGCTTCGTGACCTTGCTCGCGGCACAGCGCGCGCGCCTGCGCGGCCCATGCCCCGGCGTCCGGCCGGAACACGTCGGGCCCTGCCAGGTAGAGCTTCACGCGCCGCCCTTCAGGCCATTGCCCGCCGCCGCGCAACGGCCGTGGCGCCGCGCCCCGCGCTTCAGAGTTCCTCCTGGCCGAGCATGATCAACTCGTAGATGACTTTCGGCGTGCCCGGCAGTTGCGCGATGTGTATCGCGGTGAGGCCGTCGAGCCGGGCGATCTCGATATCGGCGCCGACCGCCAGCAACAATTCGACCGGCCCGGCATGAGCATTGAGTATCGCCGTGATCAGCGGCGTGTTGCCGTCCTCATCCTGGGCATCGACGTCGCAGCCGGCGCTCACCAGGGTCGCGCAAATACTCTCGTGGCCGCCGGCCGCCGCGGCATGCAGCGGGCGCTGCCGATTCGGACCGAGCACCTCGACATTGGTGCCGGCTTCGCACATCACCTTGACCGCGGCGAGGCAGCCGAGCTTGGCGGCGACGTAAAGCGGCGGACCGTCGCGCGCCAGCAAGGCCTCGGTGAGGCTTATGTTCACCCAGTCGGCGGGTGTCAGTTCGGGTGTCGGCATGGATTAACGTGAAAGACTTTGAGCGTCAGGCCAGGGCGCCGGCCAGGAAGGCCAGCGTGCGGGTCCAGGCCTGGTTGGCGCAGGCCGCATCGTAGACCTCGCCGCGCCGCTCGTTGAAGAAGGCGTGGTCGGCCTGGTAGCGGTACAAGTCCGGCAGCGCGCCCTTGGCGCGCATGGCGGCTTCCAGCGCATCGACCGCGGCCGGGGTGCACCAGTCGTCCTTGCTGGCGAAATGCCCCTGGAAAGGAATGCGGATGTCGGCCGGATCGGCGAATTCCTTCGGCGGGATGCCGTAGAAGCACACGGCGGCCGAAACATTCGGCACATGCACGGCGGCGGCGATGGTCAGCGCGCCGCCCATGCAGAAGCCCATCACGGCAACCTTGCCGCCGCTGCTGTCGCCCATGGCGCGCAGGTGATCCACCGCACCTCGGATGTCCTGATGCGTGGCGCCGGGAAAATCCAGGCCGCTCATCAGATGGCTGGCCTCGTCGGGCTCCTGGGTGACGCGGCCCTTGAACAGGTCCGGCGCCAGGGCGTTGTAGCCGGCACGCGCAAAGCGGTCGGCGACGCCGCAGATCTGGTCATTGAGCCCCCACCATTCCTGGATCACCACTACTCCGGGACGGCCCTGCCCGGCGCTCGCCAGATAGCCCTTGCAGGCGCTGCCGTCCGGCCGCTTGAATTCGATCATCTGTCCCATGGCTGTCTCCTCAGGCACCGTGAAAATGCGAATGTACCGGAAATCCGCCGGCATCGAACGAGCATCGCCAGCCCGTCGCCCGGCTATGGGCTCTCGTATAATGCCGTCCTTTCCGTCCCTCCCGCGCCGCTCCGTGAATCCCGACCTCGCCCGCCTGCAGCCCTATCCCTTCGAAAAGCTGCGCCAGCTGTTTGCCGGCGTGTCGCCAGCGCCAACTCTCGGCGAGATCAAGCTGTCGATCGGCGAGCCGCAGCATCCGACGCCGCCTTTCATCCAGCGCGCGCTGGCGGACAACCTGGCCGGGCTCGCCAACTATCCGACCACGCAGGGATCGGAGGCGCTGCGCCAGGCCATCGCCGGCTGGATCGCGCGCCGCTATGGCGTCCCGACGCCGGACGCGGCGACCCAGGTGGTGCCGGTGAATGGCTCGCGCGAAGCGCTGTTCGCCTTCGCCCAGACCGTCATCGACCGCAGCAGCCATCGTGGCAACGGCGGCGCCAAAGTGGTCTGCCCCAATCCCTTCTACCAGATCTACGAAGGCGCCGCGCTGCTCGCCGGCGCCGAGCCGGTCTACCTCAACACCCTGCCCGACCACGATTTCGCGATGGACTGGGCAGCCTTGCCCGAGGCCACCTGGCGCGAGGTGCAACTGGTCTATGTCTGTTCGCCGGCCAACCCGACCGGCAAGGTGATGGACCTGGCCGCCTGGAAAACCCTGTTCGAGCTGTCCGACCGTTACGGCTTTGTCATCGCCTCCGACGAGTGCTACTCGGAAATCTATTTCGACGAGGCCGCACCGCCGCTGGGCAGCCTCAGCGCCGCCGCGCACTTGGGCCGCACCGACTACCGAAACCTGGTCGCCTTCTCCAGCCTGTCCAAGCGCTCCAACGTGCCGGGGCTGCGCTCGGGTTTCGTCGCCGGCGATGCTGCCGTGCTCAAGCAGTTCCTGCTCTATCGCACCTACCACGGCGGCGCCATGAACCCGGCGGTGCAGGCCGCCAGCATCGCCGCCTGGGGCGACGAGGCCCACGTGCGCGACAACCGCCGCATGTATGCCGAGAAATTCCATGAGGTCACGCCGCTGATCGCCCGCCACCTCGATTGCCGCGTGCCGGATGCCGGCTTCTACCTGTGGGCCTCGGTTGCCAAATTCGCCCCGATCGCCGACACCGACTTCGCCCGCGAATTGCTGCGGCAGAAGAACGTGGTGGTGCTGCCGGGCAGCTACCTCGCACGCGAATCGAACGGCATCAATCCGGGCGCCGGCTTCATCCGCATCGCGCTGGTCGCGCCGCACCAGGAATGCCTCGAAGCTGCGCGCCGCATCAACGATTTCTGTCTATCTCTCTGAAAGAAGCCGCCATGACCGAACTTCAGCAAATCATCGAACAGGCGTGGGAAGACCGCGCCAGCCTGAGCCCCGGCGCCGCGCCGGCGCGCATCGGCGACGCCGTCGCCCACGTCATCGGCGAACTCGACAGCGGCACGCTGCGCGTCGCCGAAAAAATCGACGGCGAGTGGATCACCCACCAGTGGATCAAGAAGGCCGTACTGCTGTCCTTCCGCCTCGAAGAGAATGCGGTGACCGAGGCCGGCCCGATGCGCTATTACGACAAGGTGCCGAACAAGTTCAGCAACTACGCGGCCCACGACTTCGCCACCGGCGGCTTCCGCGTCGTGCCCGGCGCCATCGTCCGGCGCGGCAGCTTCATCGGCAAGAACGTGGTGCTGATGCCGAGCTTCGTGAACATCGGCGCCTATGTCGGCGAAGGCACCATGGTCGATGGCTGGTCCACCGTCGGCTCCTGCGCCCAGATCGGCAAGAACGTGCATCTGTCCGGCGGCGTCGGCATCGGCGGCGTGCTGGAACCGCTGCAGGCCAACCCGACCATCATCGGCGACAACTGCTTCATCGGCGCCCGCTCGGAAGTCGTCGAAGGCGTCATCGTCGAGGACAACTGCGTGATTTCGATGGGCGTGTATATCGGCCAGAGCACCAAGATCTACGATCGCGCCAGCGGCGAAGTGATCTACGGCCGCATCCCGGCGGGCTCGGTGGTGGTCAGCGGCAACCTGCCCTCGGCCGACGGCAAGTACAGCCTGTATTGCGCCGTCATCGTCAAGCGGGTCGATGCGCAGACGCGGGCCAAGACCGGCATCAACGAGCTGCTGCGCGACTGATCTGACGAAACCAAGGACCAGGGAGAAACCACATGGGCACGATGCAGAGACTGTTCCAGTTGATGGCGGAGAAGAAGGCTTCGGACCTGTTCGTCTCCGTCGGTTCGCCGATCCACATCAAGATCAACGGCAATTCGGTGCCGATCAACCAGACCATCATGGACTCGGCGACCATCATGACGCTGTTCGGCGAGGTGCTGACCGAGAAGCAGATGAACGAGTTTCTCGAGGAACTGGAATTCAACGGCGCCTACAACATGCCCGGCACCGGCAACTTCCGTCTTTCCTGTTTCCGCCAGAAAGGTTCGCCCGCCATCGTGGTGCGCTACATCCCCGGCGACATTCCGGATTTCGACACGCTCCAGCTGCCCGCAGTGCTCAAGGACGTCATCATGGAAAAGCGCGGCCTGATCCTGATGGTCGGCGCCACCGGCTCGGGCAAGTCGACCACGCTGACCTCGATGATCGACTACCGCAATGCGCGCAAGTCGGGCCACATCCTGACCCTGGAAGACCCGGTCGAATTCATTTTCCAGAACAAGAAATCCATCGTCAATCAGCGCGAGGTCGGCTCCGACACCAAGGCCTTCCACATCGCGCTGAAGAACGCGCTGCGCCAGGCGCCCGACGTCATTTTCATCGGCGAGATCCGCGACAAGGACACCATGAGCCAGGCCATCGCCTACGCCCAGTCCGGCCACCTGTGCATGGCCACGCTGCACGCCAACAACAGCTACCACGCGATGAGCCGCATCATCAGCTTCTATCCGCTGGAGAATCGCCCGGCCCTGCTCTCCGACCTCGGCGTCACGCTCAAATGCGTGATCTCGCAGCGCCTGGTGAAAAAGCCCGACGGCGGCCGCGCGCCGGCCGTCGAAGTGCTGCTCAATTCGCGCTACATCGCCGAACTGATCGAAAAGGGCGACCTCGGCGAAATCAAGGACGCCATGGAAAAGTCCATGGTGCCCGGCAGCCAGACCTTCGAGCAGTGCCTGTACACGCTCTACAGCAGCGGCGTCATCACGCTCGAAGAGGCGCTGAACAATGCCGACTCGGCCAACAACCTGCAGCAGGTGATCAACAACGCCGCCACCCCGGCGGCGGCCGGCGCTCCTGCCGCTGCGGCACAGCCCGACCCGTCCGCGGCCCCCGACTACACCAAGTCCGTCGCGCCCGGATCATTCAGCGACTTCAAGCTGAACATGGACGCCTGATGCCGGTCCTGGAAAAAGCCAGGGCGCTGATCGCGCGCCCGTCGGTGACTCCCGACGATGCCGGCTGTCTCGACCTGATCGCCTCCTGGCTGATCCGGCTCGGCTTTGCCATCGAGCGTATCGATGCCGGCGGCGTATCGAACCTCTGGGCGCGGCGCGGCACGGGTGGAAAGCTGATCTGCTTTGCCGGCCACACCGACGTGGTGCCCACCGGCCCGCTGGAACAATGGACCTCGCCGCCGTTCGAACCGACCGCGCGCGACGGCTGGCTCTACGGTCGCGGCGCGGCCGACATGAAAAGCTCGATCGCCGCCGCCATCGTCGCCATGGAACGCCTGATTGCGCGCCGCGAATTGGCCAATGCGGTCAGCGCCAACTCTCTGGCGCTGTTGCTGACCTCCGACGAGGAAGGCGACGCCATCGACGGCACGGTGCGCGTGGTCGAAGCGCTCAAGGCGCGCCATGAAATCATCGACTTCTGCATCGTCGGCGAGCCGACCTGCGTCGATCGCCTCGGCGACACCATGAAGAACGGCCGCCGCGGCTCGCTCTCGGCCACGCTCACGGTGCGCGGCGTGCAGGGCCACGTCGCCTATCCGCATCTGGTGAAGAATCCCGTGCATCTCGCCGCGCCGGCCCTGGCCGAACTCGCGGCGACCACCTGGGACACTGGCAACGAATACTTCCCGCCCACCAGCTTCCAGATTTCCAACGCCCACGCCGGCACCGGTGCCGGCAATGTCGTTCCCGGCAGTTTCCAGATCATGTTCAACTTCCGTTTCGCGACGGCCAGCAACGTGGAAAGCCTGCTATCCCGCGTGCATGCCCTGCTCGATCGCCACGGACTCGAATACGAGATCGCCTGGACGCTGGGCGCCAAACCCTTCCTGACGCCACGCGGCGAACTCTGCGACGCCTTGAGCGCGGCAGCGGCGGCCGCGACCGGCGGCGCCATCGAACTGTCGACCACCGGCGGCACTTCAGACGGCCGCTTCATCGCCGACATCTGCCCGCAACTGGTCGAGTTCGGCCCGACCAACGCCAGCATCCACAAGGTGGACGAGCGCATCGCGGTGGCCGACCTCGAACCGCTGGCGCGCATCTACGAACTCACCTTCGAACGCCTCCTGTCCACATGATCAACGGCGCCACCGAAGAACTGTTCACGATCCGCGACTGGCTGCGCTGGGCCGTCAGCCGCTTCAACGAGGCCGGCCTGTGCTACGGCCACGGCACCACCAACGCCTGGGACGAGGCAGTCTGGCTGGTGCTGGCCACCCTGCACTTGCCGCACGACACGCTCGAACCCTGGCTCGACGCGCGTCTGACCCACGGCGAGCGCCTGGTCCTGCTCGAAAAACTGCAGCAGCGCGTGGTGCAGCGCCTGCCCACTGCCTACCTGGTGCAAGAAGCCTGGCTCGGCGCTTTCCGTTTCTACGTCGACCAGCGCGTCATCGTGCCCCGCTCCTACTTTGCCGAACTGCTCGAAAGCGGCTTCGCGCCCTGGATCGACGATGCAGAAGGCGTCGCATCCGCGCTCGATCTATGCACCGGCTCCGGCTGCCTGGCAATCCTGATGGCCCACACCTTCCGCAATGCCGCCGTCGATGCAATCGACATTTCGCCGGACGCCCTGGTGGTGGCCTGCCGCAACATCGCCGACTACCACCTGGAAGACCGCATCAAACCCATCGAGTCCGACCTGTTCGCGGCGGTCGAGGGCAAGCGCTACGACCTGATCCTCAGCAACCCGCCCTACGTCACGGCCGCGGCGATGGCCGCGCTGCCGCCCGAGTACCGCCACGAGCCGGCGCTGGCGCTGGCCGCCGGCGCGGACGGGCTCGACATCGTGCGGCGCATCCTCGCCGAGGCGCGCGCGCACCTGAATCCGCACGGCGTGCTGGCCGTCGAAGTCGGCCACAACCAGGACCTGGTCACCGCGGCCTTTCCCGATCTGCCGGCGGTCTGGCTGGATACCGAAGATGCCGAAGGCAAGGTTTTCCTGGTCACGTGCGAAGACCTGCCGGCCTGACACAATCCGGCGCACAATTTCTGCTTGCCGCAAACGACTCATCGCCGCACGATCGACCAACCATGAAAACCCTTGAGGGCACCCGGCTGTCCATGCTCGACCTCGTCGCCGTGCGCGAGGGCGGCAGCGTCGCTGAGGCGCTGGCGATCGCGCTGCGCACCGCGCAGCATGCCGAGTCGCTCGGCTTCACGCGCTACTGGCTGGCCGAGCACCACAACATGCCGGGCATCGCCAGTTCGGCCACTGCGGTGCTGGTCGGCTACATCGCCGGCGGCACCCGGCGCATGCGCGTCGGCTCGGGCGGCGTCATGCTGCCCAACCATGCGCCGCTGGTGGTGGCCGAAGCCTTCGGCACGCTGGCCGAAATCTATCCGAATCGCATCGACCTGGGCCTCGGCCGCGCCCCCGGCACCGACCGCATCACCCTGCGCGCACTGCGCCGCGACCGGGTCGAAAGCGAAGCCGACTTCCCGCGCGAAGTGGCCGAACTGCAGCAACTGCTGGCGGCCCCGCAAGCGGGCCAGAGCGTCGTCGCCATGCCCGGCGCCGGCACCGATGTGCCGATCTGGCTGCTCGGTTCCAGCCTGTTCTCGGCGCGGCTGGCGGCCGAGCGCGGCCTGCCCTACGCCTTCGCCTCGCATTTCGCGCCGGCCCTGCTGCACCAGGCCATCGCCCTCTACCGCAGCGAGTTCCGCCCGTCAGCGAGCCTCGCGCAACCCTATGTGATGATCGGCGTGCCGCTGATCGCCGCGGCCACCGATGACGCAGCCGAATTCCTCGCCAGCAGCGTGCATCAGCGCGTGCTGGGCATACTGCATGGCGACCGCCGCTGCCTGCCGCCGCCGGTGAAGGATTTCATCGCGACCCTGCATCCGCAGGAACGCGCCGCGATCGACCAGTTCCTCGCCGCCGCCGTGATCGGCGGGCCGGCGACGGTGCGCGCCGGGCTCGCCGCGCTGAAGCAGGCGACGGCGGCCGACGAATTCATGCTGGTATGCGATATCTTCGATCCGGAACTTCGCTTACGCTCGCTCGACATTGCCGCGGCGGCTTGCCGCGCGTAAATGACATCGATGATATTGTCTGCCTGATACCCACCATGCAACCCGGAGAATCCAGCCTGCTGACCCGCATCCTCGCCGCCCTGGCGGGCGTGATCCTGCTCGTCGTCGGCGTCATGTTTTCGCTGGTGCTGCTGGCCGTGCTTGCCGTCGCGGGCCTCGTCGGCCTGGGCTGGTTCTGGTGGAAAACCCGCGAGCTGCGCAAGACCATGAAACAGCGCCCGGCCGATGGCCATGTCATCGAAGGCGAAGCCATCGTGGTCGAAGACATCCAAACGATCCACGTCGTCGAAGAAATCGACCCTGCCGACAAACCCGACAAACCCCACTGAGCCCGGCCCGCCCGACGCTCCATCAAACTCCTCGCATCGGCCTGACAACCGGACTCCGTATGACCTCCACACCCGCAAAATCTTCGCCGCGCAACGCGCTGCTCGAAACCCTCTGCGCGAATTTCGCGGTCTTTCGCGAGGGCAAACCCCTGGCCCTGGGCATCCACAAGGTAGTCATCGAAAGAATGCCGGAAGTCGATACCGCCCAACTGCGCCTGGCGATGCGCAGCCACACCGCCTCGACGCGCTACCTGAAGGCGCTGCTCGCCGGCAAGGAGCGCTTCGATCTCGACGGCAATCCGGCCGGCGAAGTTACCAAGGAACAGCGCGAAGTCGCCAACACGACGCTGCGCGAGCGCTTCAAGAAAGCCGCCGACCGCCGCAAGGCCGAGGAACAGGCGCAGAAGGAAGCGCAACGGCAAAAGGAAGCCGAGCAGAAGCGCCAGGAAAAGCTGGCCCAGCTCGCCGCCCGCTTCAACAGCCGCTGATTCGCCGCAGCGGCGCAAAGCCGCGATTCGCCCCGCCGGCGCCGTGTCGCCAGCGCCAACTCTTGGCGAGCAATGTAGAAACGTACCTATAGTCGCTTGCGGTCAGAATTTTGTTTGTGGTAACGTATCTACATTACTCGAATTGCAGGTGCTGCCATGACCCTTACAACGCTTTCCAGCCGCGAGTTCAACCAGGATGCCAGCAAAGCCAAAAAAGCCGCCAAATCCGGTCCGGTGATCATTACCGACCGTGGCCGGCCCGCCCATGTCCTGCTGACTTTCGAGGAATACAAAAGGCTTACCGGCGGACGCACGCGGATCGCGGACCTCTTGGCGATGCCGGGCGTCGACGACCTTGAATTCGAAACGCCCCGTGCCCCCGACCGCGCTCAGGCGGCTGACCTCGCCTGATGTATCTACTCGATACGAATGTCGTCTCCGAACTGCGCAAGGTCCGCCTTGGCAAGGCAGACAGCAGTGTCTCAAAATGGGCCGACGGCGTCGATGCCGCCGATCTCTATATCTCGGTAATCACCGTTCAGGAACTTGAAATCGGCGTTTTGCTCGCCGAACGCCGAGACCCCGCACAGGGAGCAATGTTTCGGGCCTGGCTGAACGTGCACGTCCTCCCCGCCTTCGCCGACCGCATCCTGGCTATCGATACCGCCATCGCCCGTCGCAGCGCACAACTGCATATTCCCGACCCGCGTCCCGTGCGCGACGGCCTGATCGCGGCCACCGCCTTGGTCCACGGCATGATCGTCGTCACGCGCAACACCAGCGACTTCGAGCCCACAGGCGTAGCGACCCTGAACCCCTGGACCGTGGGCTGATCCGATCAGGCGAGAAGGGCTTGGGATTGGTTTGCGCGACCGTGAAGCTTCCCAGGAAGTTGGCGCTGGCGATACGGCGGCTGCGCATCGCGCAGGCCGGCTGAACTCAGCTCTTGCCCGGCGCCACCCAGGCGAAGCCGACGCGCATGTAGTCGGCGCCCTCCTCGATCAGTTCCATGAGCCGGACGTGGCGGGCGTGCTCGCCGGCCATGACTTCGTAGAGCTCGCCGATCCAGATCGCCTGGCGTTCGATCAGCATCACCGGACGCTCGTGCGCCTTGACGCCGTCCGGCAGCAACAGGGCGCGCAGGTAGGTGTATTTGAAACCGCCGCTCGATGTTTCCCAGTTCGAGGCCTGGTGCGTTTCGCTGCCGATCACGCGCAGATGGGTGGCGATCGGGCGCTTGGAGACGATCCAGAGGCCGCAGCGCATGCGGCCGAATTCGGAGGCTTCGACGCTACGGATGATGCCGACCCACCACGGCGACGCCGCATTCTCGCGGCCGCCACAGAGCACGCCGGGCTCGGCCCAGGCGCCCTGGCGCTGCGGCACTTCGACGCCGACGCCCCATTCGCTGCGGTCGCGCAGGGTCCAGATTTCCGGCGCCGCGTCCGGGGTTTCCGCCGCAAGCTGGACGCTCGAGCGCTGTTGCTGCTCGACGTTGAGGTCGTCGTCGAGCGCCGCGCCCGAGCCCGCGTCGAGGATGGTCACGCGCGGCGAGATCGCGGCGAAGCCATGGACGATCTCGACCGGGTCGGTCACGGCGGTGCGCGCGAAGCGCCGCTGCGGCGGATTCGGCCCCAGGTAGATCAGCAGGTGGCGGATCACGCTGAAGATTTGCGCCTGCGTGAATTCAGGGCCGAAGCGGGCCTCTTCGGCGAGCAGGTTCTTCTCGACCAGGCCTTCGATTTCCGCGAGCTTGGGCAGGGCCGGCCCGCCGCCGAAGAAGCGCTTGGTGGGCGATGCGGCTTCGTCGGGCTGCCGTTGCCGGGGCGGCGTACCGGCGCCCAGGTCGAGCACGAAATTGCAGTCGGGCTGCGGCTCCAGCGACCACGAAAAGGACACGGCAAAGCGTTCGAGGATGCGCCCGGCCAGTTCCACCTGTTCCGGCGGCAGCTCGTGCAGCGCGGCCAGGCTCATGCCCGCCATGCGCAACAGCTCGGCGCGGATGTTGGAATGCACTTCGCGCTCATGCACCACGATCGCGACATGGTCGAGCTGCATTTTCTCGGCATAGGCGAAGAGCCGGCAGGGCGATTTCCAGAGTTCGGCGCCGGAGCCGATATAGCGCAGCTGGCGCATGCGTTCCGCATGCTCGCTGGCGCGTATGGCGCGCGCGATGGCCTGCGCCAGGTGGCTACCGAAACGCGCCGCGCCGGCTGCGCCTGCTTCGTGATCCTGGACGCAGCGCTCGTAGGCCGCGGCCACGGCGATCCAGTAGCTGTGGAGCAACTCGTAGAGCTTGCGCAGGTCGTGGTCGCGCGTGTGGATGTGGTGCAGGTATTCCTGGAACACGGCGCCCGCGACGCGGTTGCCGGCCGACTCGATCTCGGCAACGATCAGGAAGCGGTCGTCGCAGGCGAAGCCGTCGGTGTTGGCCAGCGAACTGGCCCAGGCTTCGATCTCGACCAGCGCCGCATCCGGTTTTGATTCATCCAGTGCATACAGAATCCGGCCCGCGGACTCGACCGAATTCATCGGGTGATCGGGCTTGTGCGAGAACAGTTTTCCAAGTTCGAACATCGGGCGGCTCCTGTGCTGGCGGGACGGTCGCGCCAGGGGCTTGACCACAGCATTCTAGCCGCATGGCCAGGGAAGCCGATGCGCATCGGCGGACAGCCAAGCGCAAGGAGTGCCCCGCTTTAAGTCCTCAAGCTCGATCGCCACCGCATCGCCAGCGCCGACTTTCGCTTGAGCTTCACCGCAGCTTCCGCGAGTTCCCGGGTGATCAGCCGATGGACACGCCTGTATGCCAGAGCGCTGGCGTAGCTGGATTCGCGAGCGGCGCGGGTGGCGGTGTAATACTTGGGCAGGTCGAGCGTGGCTTGCAGGCGGAGGGTGAGGGCGTGGGTCATGCCTGAGCCTCTTGATAAACACAACACAAGTGTTTAGTATCCATTCCATGAACTCGAAGCAGATGAAGAAGTGGCTGGAACAGCAAGGCGCGACCTTCTTGGCGGGCAAAGGCTCTCATCTGAAGGTTTTTCTTAACGGCAGGCAATCGGCGCTGCCCATGCACGGCACAGCGGAACTCGGCAAGGGACTTGAAGCAGCCATCAAACGCCAGCTTGGCTTGAAGTGAGGACAAATCATGTTTGACTACCCCGTTATTCTGACTCCCGACGATGGTACGGTGCTGGTGACCTTTCCCGATGTGCCGGAGGCCATCACCTTTGGCGCGGACACAGACGAGGCGCTGTTGCAGGCCGTCGACGCACTTGAAAGCGCGTTGTCCTTCTATGTCGATGACCGCAAGCCGCTTCCCGTTCCTGGCAAGCCGAAGCGCGGGCAGAAGACGGTGCGCCCGTCGGCTCTCGAATGCGCAAAGCTGGGCGTGTATCGGGCGATGACCGAGCAGGGGATCAAGAAGGCCGAGTTGGCCCGCCGGCTGGGCTGGCATATGCCGCAGGTGGATCGGCTGTTCGATCTCAGGCATGCGTCCCGGTTCGACCAGATCGAGGCGGCGGCGCGGGCCTTGGGGCGGCATATCGAGGTATCGGTCTCGTAGCATCCGCATTTTCCCGTTACCCCTTCTGTAGCCGATGCAGCCGCGAGTAATGCTCCGCCTCGTGGCAAAGCAACTCGGCATGACTACCCTGCTCGACGATCTGGCCGCATACGACGAAGGACTTGCGGGAAGGCTCGGCAATGCCAGCCTGCCCCATCCCAGCCCTCCCCTTTGCCGGCCCGCGCAGCGGATTCCCCGGCAGGCAAGGCCTGGGGAGGGAGCCAGCTTCATACGATTGCCCTGGCCCGGCGACGCGGATGGCGCGGCCCTGGAGTTCTGCAAGAGTTGGCGCTTGCCGGCCCGCGAAGCGGAATTCCCGGCAGACAGAGTCCGACACGGCGCCCGGGAGCCCGGTCAGCCGCGGCCGAGTTCGATTTCCTCGCGGTGGCCGAAGCCCTGGCTGTTGTCGATGAAATGCATGCGCTCGGGCAGCAGGCGGTACCAGCGCACCTTGGCCAGGGCCTTGACGATGGCCGGCGGGACTTTGGCCAGCGGCCCGACGATGGGAAACTTCTCGCCATAGAGCCGCTGGGCGCGCTTTTCCTCCTCGCCCTGCAGTTCGATCACGCGGCCTTCGAGCTGGATGCCCTTGATCTTCGCCCAGTCGCTGTAGTCTTCCTGGATCGTCGCCGCGCAATGCGGATCGAGCGCCAGGTTTTGGCAGTGGCGCGTGGTCGGCGCGGACAGGAAGATCAGCGACGCTCCTTCGCTGGCGTAGAACACGGCCGCCGCCCAGGGGCCGTCGGCGCCGCTGGTGGCCAGGGTCATGACGTGGTGGCCGGCGAGATAGTCGGCCACCGCCTGCGGCAAACCCATCGGCATCAGGCCGCGCCCGCGGGCGTCGGGTCGTGAGCAGCGGGACCGAAATCGTCGGCGCCGTCCTTGCCTTCATGCAGGCGCTTGAGGCGATAGGCGATCTGCGGCCGGGTCAGGCCCAGCATGCGCGCGGCCGAAGACAGGTTGCCGCGCGCCTTGTCGACGGCGGTTTCGAGCAGCATGGCCTCGACCTGGTCCAGCGTCAGCGAACCGTTGAATACCGCCTCGCGCAGATCCTTGCCGGTTTCCCAGCAGTTGATGTCGAGGCCGCCGCTGGGGTCGAGCCCGAATTCTTGCGGCTGGTCGTCGTTGCAGGACATGAACAGATGGTCGACCTCGATGCGCGTGCCGCTGGGCGCGAGGATCACGCCGCGCTCGACGGCATTTTGCAGCTCGCGGATGTTGCCCGGCCAGGGGTAGCCGAGCAAGGCGCGCTTGGCTTTGTCGGTGAAGCCGCGCAGCTTCTTGCCGTGGATCGCGGTGTGCTTGGCCAGGAAATGCTTGGCCAGCAGCGGGATGTCCTGCTTGCGTTCGCGCAGCGGCGGAATCACGATCTGGTAGGCGTTGAGGCGGTAGTAGAGGTCGGAACGGAAACGCCCTTCCTTGACCAGTTGCTGCAGGTTGGCGTTGGTCGCGGCGACCAGCCGCACATTGATCTTGCGCGTCTTCTGGTCGCCCAGGCGTTCGATCTCGCCTTCCTGCAGCACGCGCAACAGCTTGGCCTGGGCCGAGGCCGGCAGGTCGCCGATCTCGTCGAGGAACAGCGTGCCGCCGTCGGCGCGCTCGAAGCGTCCCGGGCGCGAGACCAGCGCCCCGGTAAAGGCGCCCTTCTCGACGCCGAAGAGTTCGGATTCGACCAGCTCGTGCGGGATCGCCGCGCAATTCACGGCGACGAAGGACTTGCCGCTGCGCGCACTCATTTCGTGCAGGCTGCGCGCGAAGACTTCCTTGCCGACGCCGGTCTCGCCGCGCAGCAAGACGCTGATGTGGCTGCCGGCGGCCTGCTTGAGCAGCTCATAGGCGGCGCGGAATCCGGGCGAGGCGCCGGTGACGTCCTCCGGCAACTGGTCGCGATCGCCGATCGAGGAGCGCAGCTGCACCACCTGGGTTTGCAGGTCGATCAACTGGTCGGCGATCGATTCGCCGTTGAAGTAGCGCATCTGCTCGGCGGCGTCGTCCCATTCCTCGGCCGGCTTGCCGACGATGCGGCAGTTGTTGTGGCCCATGCCGGTGCACTCGACCTCCTTGTAGAGGATGGTGCGCCCCATGAAGGCCGAGGTATAGCCGCAGGCATAGCCGATCTGGGTCCAGCACACCGGCTCGGTGTGAATGCCGTAGTGGTGGCGATGCCACTGCCCTTCCCAGGAATGCTCCCAGAGGAATTCGGCGTAGAACTGCCCCGTGTGGCGGTTGAGTTCGAGCTTGATCGGGGTGACGCGGACGATGCCTTCCAGGGTATGCAACTGCGGGCCGGTCATGAAGGCGTCGAGATCGCTCGAATCCTCGGCGCGGGTGCGCGCCAGCTCGGCGTCGCGCACGCCGGAGGCGTAGCCCATGCGCGTCAGCAAGCCGCGCGCGCGGTCCATGCCCAGGGTGTCGATCAGTTCCTTGCGCAAGGTGGCCTGCGCCTCGGCATGCACCAGCAGCATGCGGTGCTCGTGCAACCAGATCTGCCCGGTCTCGGCACAAAAATGCACGCGGGCGCGCAAATCCTCGCTGCTCGAACTGCCTGTACGCCCGACACTGCGGAGCTTGGTCATGGCCTCACTCTCACTCTGCCTACTCCTCAATCCACCCTTTTAACGCCTGATCGTGAACGCAGCCTTGATGGAAGTCAAACAATCATTTTCGCGCCGGCTGCGGTCGCGATTTCGACTCTTGTTCGAAACATCAAAAACCCCGATTTGGAGCATGGAATTTTATCAAATGATCAAGGGTCGATTTTCACCCGCGGCGCCGCAAGCCCCCTTGCGCGCGCTTGCCCATGTCATTTTTGCTGCAGGCGCGCAAGGCGCTGAATCGGCTTCTTGAGGTCGTTCCAAACGCGTCGCAGGCTGTCCACCGCTCCCGCATATTGCACCGCCACATCGCGGCTGGCCCGTGGCTTGCGTTACATCGCTTGCTCCGGGCATCCGACCGGGACCAAACAATCCGAAGTTCAAAATAATTACAGAAGGAGACATTCAATGAAGTTTCCAGTACCGCACGACGTAAAGGCCGCCACGATTCCTGGCACCGAAGGCTGGGAGAGGATGTACCCGTACCAGTACCAGTTCGTCACCGACGATCCGGAACGCAACCAGTACGAAAAGGAGACGTTCTGGTTCTACGACGGATTGCACTACCCGGAGCCGCTCTATCCCTTCGACACGATCTGGGACGAAGCCTGGTTCCTCGCCCTGTCGCAGTTCAACAACCGCATCTTCCAGGTGCCGCCGGTGCGCGGCGTCGACCACCGCATGATCAACGGCTATGTCTATATCTCGCCGGTGCCGGTCAAGGATGGCGCCGAGATCGGCAGCCGCGTGCCCAACTTCATGGAGCGCGCCGGCTACTACTACAAGAACTGGGACGCGCTGGAAGCCAAGTGGAAGACCAAGATGGAGGCCACCATCAAGGAGCTGGAAGACCTGCAGATCTCGCCCCTGCCGGACCTCGAGGATATCTCGGTGGTGACCGACGCGATCGGCGAATCCAAGGGCTACCACCTGATCAAGAACTACGACGACCTGATCAACCTCGGCATCAAGTGCTGGCAGTACCACTTCGAGTTCCTCAACCTCGGCTATGCGGCCTATGTCTTCTTCATGGACTTCACGCAGAAGCTGTTCCCCAGCATCCCGCTGCAGCGCATCACGCAGATGATCTCGGGCATCGACGTGATCATGTACAAGCCGGATGACGAGCTCAAGGAACTGGCGAAGAAGGCCGTGGCCATGGGCCTCGACGCGGCCGTGGTCGGCAACCGCGACTGGGTCGCCGTCAAGCTGGCGGTCGAGAAGCTGCCCAAGGGCGCCGAGTGGCTGGCGGCGTTCGAGAAGGCGCGCTATCCGTGGTTCAACATCTCCACCGGCACCGGCTGGTTCCACACCGACCGCAGCTGGAACGACACGCTCGACATCCCGCTCTCAGGCATCCAGACCTACATCGGCAAGATCAAGGCCGGCGTCAGCATCGACCGTCCGGTCGAGGCCGTGCGTGCCGAACGCGATCGCATCACCGCCGAGTACCGCGCCCTGATCACCAACGAAGCCGACCTCAAACAGTTCGACGAGCTGCTGGGCTGCGCCAAGACCGTGTTCCCCTACGTCGAGAACCACCTGTTCTACGTCGAGCACTGGTTCCACTCGGTGTTCTGGAACAAGATGCGCGAAGTCGCGGCGATCATGAAGGACCACGGCATGATCAACGACATCGAGGACATCTGGTACATGCGCCGCGACGAGATCAAGCAGGCCTTGTGGGACGTCGTCACCGCCTGGGCCACCGGCGTCAAGCCGCGCGGCACCTTCACCTGGCCGCCGGAAATCGAGTGGCGCAAGGGCGTCATGGAGAAGTTCCGCCAGTGGAGCGCGCCGCCTGCGATCGGCATCGCGCCCGAGGTGATCCAGGAGCCCTTCACCATCGTGCTCTGGGGCGTCACCAACAAGTCGCTCGCCGACTGGGCCTCGGTGCAGGATGCCGGCGATCCGGACAGCATCACCGAGCTCAAGGGCTTTGCCGGCAGTCCCGGCATCGTCGAGGGCCGGGCGCGCGTCTGCCGCAGCGCGCAGGACATCCGCGATCTGCAGGAAGGCGAGATCCTCGTCGCGCCGACCACCTCGCCGTCCTGGGCGCCGGCCTTCGCCAAGATCAACGCCTGCGTCACCGACGTCGGCGGGGTCATGAGCCATGCCGCCATCGTCTGCCGCGAATACGGCATGCCGGCGGTGGTGGGTACCGGGCATGCGACCAAGGTGATCAAGACGGGAATGATGCTGCGGGTCGACGGTTCGTCGGGCGCCATCACCATCACCCGCTGAGGGCTGGCGACCATGGGTAGCGTCTTGGCAATCGACGAGGTTGGAATGGAGGCTGGAATGAATGACACCAAGCCGATCGTGTGCTGGTTCGAGGAGGTCAACAAGGACTCCGTGGCTCTGGTGGGGGGCAAGTGCTCCTCGCTCGGAGAACTCATCAACGCGGGGGTGCGGGTGCCGCCGGGGTTCGCCCTGACGACGCACGGCTATGCGCAGTTCATGCGCGATGCCGGCATCCAGTCCGAGGTCAATGCCCTGCTCAAGGGCCTCGACCACCAGGACATGGACAAGCTGGAGGAAGCCTCCCGCGTCATCCGCGAGATGATCGAATCGCGCCCGATTTCCATCGAGCTCGAAGACCTGATTGCCGAGTCCTACCGCAAGTTGTCGGTACGTTGTTGCATACCGGCGGTCCCGGTCGCGGTGCGTTCCAGCGCCACGGCCGAGGACCTGCCCGGCGCAAGCTTTGCAGGACAGCAGGACACCTATCTCTGGGTGCGCGGCGTCGATAGCGTGATGCATCACGTGCGGCGCTGCATTTCCAGTCTCTATACCGGGCGGGCCATTGCCTACCGCATGAAGATGGGCTTCCCCCACGAGGATGTCGCGATCAGCGTGGGCATCCAGAAGATGGCCAATTCATTGACCGCCGGCGTGATGTTCACCATTCACCCGACCAACGGCGACCGCTCGGTGATCGTCATCGATTCGAACTTCGGCTTCGGCGAGTCGGTGGTTTCGGGAGAAGTGACGCCGGACCACTTCGTGGTCAACAAGGTCGCCCTGGACATCATGGAAAGAACCATTTCGACCAAGACCGTCTGCTACACGGTGGACTTCAAGGAACAGAAGTCGGTGGCGCTGGAGGTGCCTTTCGAGCGCCAGAACATCCAGTCGATCGTCGATGACGAAATCACCCAGCTGGCCTGGATGGGCAAGCAGATCGAGAAGCACTACGGCCGCCCGATGGACATCGAGTGGGCCATCGACAAGGACCTGCCGGCCGGCGGCAACATCTTCATCCTGCAGGCGCGGCCGGAAACCATCTGGAGCGACAAGCCCAGGGCGGCCGCATCGGCAGGCGCCACCTCGGCGATGGATTACATCGTATCGAGCCTGATTGCCGGCAAGAAGCTGAGCTAGGGCGCGCATGAAACCGATTAACCCATCCGTCAGCGTCATCCCGGGCTTGACTCGGGATCCAGCAGCGGCCGCCTGGATTCCGGCTTGCGCCGGAATGACGAGGCTGCGGTTTGCGCCAAGAGGAGCACAACAATGATCGTCAGAAACTGGATGCGAGCCCATCCGATGGTGGTCGACAGCGACATCCTGCTGTCGGAAGCCAAACGGATCCTCACCGAAAACAATCTGCATGGCTTGCCGGTGGTGGATAACGGCCGCCTGCGCGGCCTCATCACGCGCGCCAATTGCCTGCGCGCTGCCCACTTCGCCCTGCGCACGCAGAACACCGATGAACTGAATTTCTTTTCCAACCGCATCAAGGTCAAGGACATGATGGTGCGCAACCCGGCCACCGTCGATGCCGACGACACCATGGAGCATTGCCTGCAGCTCGGGCAGAAACTCGGTGTGGCCCAGTTTCCGGTGATGGACCAGGATCAGGTGGTCGGCATCATCTCGGCCAACGAGATTTTTTCCCTCGCCGCCCACTTTCTCGGGGCCTGGGAGAAACGCAGCGGCGTCACCCTGGCGCCGCTTGAACTGCGCCCCGGAATGATCGGCAGGATCACCGACATCGTCGAAGCGGCGGGCGCCGAAGTGCAGGCGATCTATCCGATAGGCAAGCCCGAGGACATCGATCCGCAGGAACACCACCGCAAGCGGGTCATCGTGCGTTTTCACTGCGAAGACACGCGCAACGTGGTCAAGGCGCTCGAAGAGGCCGGCTTCCCGGTGATCGAGTCGGTGCAGGCCAGGCACTGAGCAGAACCCTCATCAACCAATTTCAAACAAAGGAGTCTCCCCGATGGACCTCAGGTATTTCATCAACCAATGCGAAGCCGCCAACGAACTCAAGCGGGTGTCCGCCGAAGTCGACTGGAACCTGGAAATCTCCCATGTCTCGAAGCTGACCGAGGAAAAGAAGGGCCCGGCGCTGCTGTTCGAAAACATCAAGGGTTATAGCTCGCCCGTATTCACCGGCGCCTTCGCCACCACCAAGCGCCTGGCCATCATGCTGGGCCTGCCGCACCACCTGTCGATGTGCGAATCGGCGCGAGCCTGGATGAAGAAAACCATCACTTCCGAGGGCCTGATCAAGGCCAAGGAAGTCAAGGACGGTCCGGTGCTGGAGAACATCATCTCGGGCGACAAGGTCGACCTCAACATGTTCCCGGTGCCGAAGTTCTTCCCGCTCGACGGCGGCCGCTACATCGGCACCATGGTGTTCCTGGTGCTGCGCGATCCGGAAACCGGCGAGACGAACCTGGGCACCTACCGCATGCAGATGCTCGACAGCAAGACCTGCGGCGTGCAGATCCTGCCGGGCAAGCGCGGCGAGCGCATCATGAAAAAGTACGCCAAGCTGGGCAAGAAAATGCCGGCCGCCGCCGTGATCGGCTGCGACCCGCTGATCTTCATGGCCGGCACGCTGATGCACAAGGGCGCCAACGACTTCGACATCACCGGCACGGTCCGCGGCCAGCCCGCCGAGTTCCTCATGGCGCCGCTGACCGGCCTGCCGATTCCGGCCGGCGCCGAGATCGTGCTGGAAGGCGAGATCGATCCCAACAACTTCCGCCCCGAAGGTCCTTTCGCCGAGTACACCGGCTATTACACCGACGAGCTGCACAAGGTGATCAACAAGCCGGCGCTGGAAGTCAAGCAGATCCTCCATCGCAACAATCCGGTGCTGTGGGCCACCGGCCAGGGCCGCCCAGTCACCGACGTGCATATGCTGCTGGCCTTCACCCGCACTGCGACGCTGTGGACCGAGCTGGAACAGATGAAGATTCCCGGCATCAGTTCGGTCTGCGTACTGCCCGAATCGGCCGGCCGCTTCTGGGCCGTGGTTTCGGTCAAGCAGATGTATCCGGGCCATTCCAACCAGGTGGCCAACGCCGTGATCGGCAGCAACACCGGCTCCTACGGCATCAAGGGCATCATCACGGTCGACGACGACATCATGGCCGACGACCTGCAGCGCGTGTTCTGGGCGCTGTCCTGCCGCTACGACCCGGCGCGCGGCACCGACATCCAGAAGCGCGGCCGCTCGACGCCGCTCGATCCGGCGCTCGATCCCGACTCGAACAAGCTCACCACCTCGCGCATCATCATGGACGCCTGCATTCCGTATGAATGGAAGCAGAAGCCGGTCGAGGCGCGCATGGACGAGGAAATGCTGGCGAAGATCAAGGGCCGCTGGGCCGAGTACGGCATCGACTGAGGACGAATGACATGGAAAAAGCGAAAGACATCAAGCTGGTCATCCTCGACGTCGATGGCGTCATGACCGACGGCCGCATCGTGATCGACGACAACGGCGTCGAAACGCGCAACTTCGACATCAAGGACGGCATGGGCGTCGTCGTCCTGATGATGAGCGGCGTCGAGGTAGCCATCATCACCTCGAAGAAATCCGGCGCCGTGCGCCATCGCGCCGAGGAGCTGAAGATCAAGCGCTTCCACGAGGGCATCAAGAAGAAGACCGAGCCCTACGAGGAAATGCTCAAGGAAATGGGCATTACCGACGCCCAGGTGGCCTATGTCGGCGACGACCTGGTCGACCTGTCGATGATGAAGCGCGTCGGCCTGCCGATCGCGGTCGGCGATGCGGTCGAGGACGTGAAGAAGCATGCCGCCTATGTCACCAAGGCGCGCGGCGGCTACGGCGCCGTGCGCGAAGTGGCCGAGATGATCCTCAAGGCCCAGGACAAGTGGGACAAGGTGCTGGCCAAGGTCGGCTGAGCACCAGCACAGTCAAACAGCAAGTTTCAGTTCAATCCGCAGATTACGCAGATGACGCAGATTTCGGAGAGAGAACAGCCGCCGATTCCCACGACTCACCCGGCAGGTGGTACGACCCGACCAGGCAAGGCCGTGATCCATCTGCGTCAATCGGCGAAATCTGCGGATCAAATGCTTTGAGTTTTTTCTAGGAGCAAAACGTGTCAAAAATATCAGCACCGAGAAGCAATCGCGAGTTCGTCGAGGCCTGCATCAAGTCGGGCGACGCCGTGCGCATCAAGCAGGAAGTCGACTGGGACAACGAAGCCGGCGCCATCGTGCGCCGCGTCTGCGAACTGGGCCAGGCCGCGCCCTTCATGGAAAAGATCAAGGACTATCCCGGCTTCAGCTATTTTGGCGCGCCGCTGTCCACTTACCGCCGCATGGCCATCGCGCTGGGCATGGCGCCGGAATCATCGCTGCCGGAAATCGGCAAGGAGTACCTCAAGCGCACCAACAGCGAGCCGATCGCGCCGGTGACGATCGACCGCAAGGATGCGCCCTGCAAGGAGAACATCCTGCTCGGCGACGACGTCGACCTGTGCAAGCTGCCGGTGCCGCTGGTGCATGACGGCGACGGCGGCCGCTATGTCGGCACCTGGCATGCGGTGGTGACCAAGCATCCGGTGCGCGGCGACGTGAACTGGGGCATGTACCGCCAGATGATGTGGGACGGCCGCACCATGTCCGGCGCGGTGTTCCCCTTCTCCGACCTGGGCAAGGCGCTGACCGAGTACTACCTGCCGCGCGGCGAGGGCTGCCCCTTCGCCACCGCCATCGGCCTCTCGCCGCTGGCGGCGATGGCCGCCTGCGCGCCGTCGCCGATTCCCGAGCCGGAACTGGTCGGCATGCTCTCGGGCGAACCGGCACGCCTGGTCAAGTGCGAAACCAACGACCTCGAAGTGCCGGCCGATGCCGAGATCATCCTCGAAGGCGTGATCCTGCCCGACTACAAGGTCGAGGAAGGCCCGTTCGGCGAATACACCGGCTACCGCACCAGCCCGCGCGATTTCCGCGTCACTTTCCGCGTCAATGCGATCACCTATCGCAACAACGCGACCATGACCATTTCCAACATGGGCACGCCGCAGGACGAGGGCCAGATGCTGCGCTCCTTCTCGCTCGGCCTGGAACTGGAAAAGCTGCTGCGCAGCCAGGGCATCCCGATCACCGGCGTGTATATGCATCCGCGCTCGACGCACCACATGATGATCGTCGGCGTCAAGCCGACCTATGCCGGCGTCGCCAGCCAGATCGCCCACCTCGCCTTCGGCAGCAAGCTTGGCCCCTGGTTCCACATGGTCATGGTGGTGGACGACAAGACCGACATCTACAACTGGGACGAGGTCTATCACGCCTTCTGCACGCGCTGCCATCCGGCCAACGGCATCCACATCTACAAGAACACCGTGGGTACCCCGCTCTACCCGTTCGCGACGCCGCACGAGCGCAAGTATTCGATCGGTTCCAAGGTGTTGTTCGACTGCCTCTGGCCGGTCGATTGGGATCCGATCAACGACGTGCCGACCCCCGTCTCCTTCAAGAACGTGTATTCGAAGGAAATCCAGGACCAGGTCACCAGCAACTGGACCGCCTACGGCTATCCGCCCGTCAAGTAAGGAGCACATGCGATGAACCAATGGGAAGTATTTGTCATGGACGTGGCGGAACTGGTCGAGGGCACGGATCTCGAACTCACCATCCGCACCCTCAATCCCGGCGTGCAGAAGTACACCTACAAGCGCGTCAGGGCGCAGGTGTCGACCGCGCTCGACCAGTTCGCCGATCAGCTCCAGGTGCGCCTCGGCCGCGGCCAGTTGAGCAAGGCGCGCTTCTCGATCAAGGTGATCGAGGAAATCCAGCGCTGTCCCGCGAAATACCTTTAATCAGGGAGGAGCGAAAGTGGCGCCGGCGCCGTAGCGCCCGCGCCAACGTTCCAGGAACATGACTTAACCCGACCGGCGCGCCTTTCTGGCCGACCGCGGCAGCGACCGGTTGAAGGTCGGCCAGGCGTTCGATCCGAAGCACGAA
>JAXMJU010000034.1:0-4129 GCA_034376265.1 Sulfuritalea sp. | reverse complement strand
GGGCTTTTATGTGCGCCAGGGCACGCAGACCGAACTGTCGCTCACTGGCATTGGCGAATCGCTCATGCACCCACGCTTTTTCGAGGCGGTGGCGGCGGCGCGAGCGGTAATCGGCCCGCAGCGTCCGCTCATCATCACCACAAACGGCATTCTGCTGAATGACGCGGCCTGCCAGACGCTCAAGGAATTCTCTCCGCAAGTGTTCATCTCGCTGCATCGCCCCGAGAAGGCGGGCCCTGCGGTCGAGGCGGCGAAGCGTGCCGGCATCTTCAGCGGTGCGAATCCGGCGCCTTCGATTTCTGCCTTCGATTGGGCGGGGCAGGTGAAGTGGTTTGTGTCGGCGCCGCGCGTGCCTTGCGACTACCTGCGGCAGGGGTGGGGAGTGGTGTTAGTGGACGGGCGCGTGACTACCTGCTGCTTGGACGCCACAGGAGGCGGCTCCTTCGGCACAGTCTGGGACAAGCCGGAATCGCTGCGCATGAGTCCGTGGAAATTGTGCGAGAGTTGCCATATGGAGGTGCCGACGTGAACTGCGGCAGGTGCGGGGTGGAGGCGCGGGTGGTGGACGTGGGCTCTGCGTCGGGGCGCAAGTTGTTTCGTTGCCCGGCGTGCGGCGTGCAGTGGCGCGAGAAGAACGCTGCCGCCGCGGCGCTCGGGGCGCTCGGGGGGCGGGCGCGGGCGGACAACCTTTCCGCGCAGGAGCTGAGCGCGCAAGGCGCAGACGCCGCTTCCGCCCGCTGGGCAAAGCAAAAAGGTCGCCAAATTCTCGACGGCGCACGCGGCATTTTGAACGGTAAAATCTTCAAAGAGGATGCGTAGCGCTACGCATTTTGCTTTTCCGTTTTGTTGGGCAATAATTGCAGCATGCCCTATGCTTCTGGTCAATTTCCTTCATCTTGGAAGAACCTTCCGGGCGGCGTGCGCGCCGAAGCCGTCAAGATCCTGAACGCTCTGCTCAAAGACGGCATGGACGAGAGCAAGGCGATTCCGATCGCTCTTTCCAGGGCGCGTGAATACGTGAAGAATCATGCTGAGGAAGACGGGGTCTGGCGCACGGTGAATGGGAGAAAGATTTTCATCGCGAAGGGCGAAGACGCAAAAACGGCGATGGAAAAATCTTTGACCGGGGATCGCGCGCAGACCAAGGAGGCTCATCGCCGGGCGATGAGTTACCACGCCAATATGGCCAAGCGCGCTGCACAGCAGGGTGATAAAAAGACTGCCGCAGCGCATGAACGAGCGATTGGTGCACACGCCGATGCTGTTGATAAAGGCGACAAGTCGTCTTCAATCAAGGCAAATCTCGAATCCGACCGCGCTCACAACCCGAAGGAATACGCCATGGCGATGATGACAAAAATGGAGATGATGGCCAAGTGCAAGAAGGACCATCCGGATTGGACTCCCACGCAGCACGAGGCTTGGGTCGAGAAGGAAATGGCGAAGTCCAGCGAGTACACCAACGTCGTCCGCGGCATCGAGATCTTCGCCGCAGGCACCCACAATGGCGACACCTACACGGAGGCGGACCTGGATGAGATGGTTGCTGCGCACACCGCGCTCGACTTTCGGCCGGCTATCAAGATCGGCCACACAAAGGACACTACCGGGGCACCTGCGTACGGCTGGGTACAGAACCTGCGGCGCGTGGGTCAGAAACTGGTCGCAGATTTTACGGACATGCACGACTCCGTGGTCGAGGCCCTGCGCAAGCGCAGCTACGATCGGGTTTCGTCTGAGGTGTATTTCAACCTGAACCGTGGCGGCAAGCAGTTCCGCCGCGCGCTGAAGGCGGTGGCGCTGCTCGGAGCCGAGGTGCCGGCTGTGGCCGGGTTGACGCCGCTGCACAAGATGGAGTTCGCTGCTGACGGCGAATACGAGAAATTCACGGCGCACGAGGACGCGCTCTACGTGTCGCCGCAGGCGGTGTTCGACTGCCTTTCGGAGCGCATGAGCGTGCTGATTCAACAATTTTCAAGCGAGGACATTACCATGAAGACCGCCAAGCAACTGCAAGACGAACTCAAGACGCTCACCGAGCGCCTGGATGCCATCGGCGAAGGCGACCTCAGCGACAAGGACAAGGACGCAGAGGTCAAGAAGCTTTCCGCCGATATCGCCGCTGTCACCTCCGAGATCAAGCTCCTCACCCAGCACGACGCTGACGAGCGCGAGGAGCTGACCTGCAAGAACAAGGCCAACGAGGAGCGCATCGCGCAGCTCGAAGCCGACGCGCGGCGCCGTGGGGTGGCTGAGAAAGTGGCCACCGTGCGCGTGCCGGCGTTCCGGGCGGGACTGGAGGCGATGTATGCCTACGCCCTGACGCATGCCGCCGAGAAAGTCCGCGTCTACGCCAAGGACGACAAGGGCACCGAGACCTCTGCCGAGAAGACGCTGGTGGAAATTGCTGACAGCTTCGTCACGCAGATCAACGCCCAGGCCGACAAGCTGTTCAAGACTTTCGCCTCCGTCGGTATCGTGCAGCGCGAGGACGGTTCCACTGAGGACCCGAACGAGCCTGCCAACATCACCATCGACCGCAAGGCTCGCGAGTACATAGCGAAGCACCCCGAGCTCAAGGGCGATTACCTCGCGGCGCTGACCGCGGCAAAGGCGGAGGACCCGGATCTGGCGCGACGCTACACCGAGGAAGCATCAGCGCGCGCCTCCGCCCACTGATTTTCGATCAACAGGAGATAAAACATGAAACGCGCATTCAATCTCATCGCGGCATTCGTGGCCCAGGCGCTGGCGCTGTGGGCCGAGTTCGGCGAACAGCTCACCATCCCCGGCCTGTCGGCCGCGGCGGATCTGTCCGGCGCCAGCGGCGGCAACAAGAAGTACGTCGTCGTGCGCATGGCCGCCACGACCACCGTCAACATCTGCTCCGAAGTGCTGGTGGCCGGGGCGCTGAAGAGTCCGCTCGGTGTGCTGCAGAATGAGCCGAAGAGTGGTGAGGCCGCGATTGTGGCCTGCCTGGGGCTTTCCAAGGTGCGTGCCGGGGGCACCGTGACGGCGGGCTCTATGATCGCGCACAATAGTTCGGGCATGGTGGTGGATGCTGTGTCCGGGGACGTGGTCTGCGGGCGTGCGCTCGAAACCGCCACCACTGCGAACGAGATCGCCACCGCGTTCCTCTTCCCGCCAGTGAAGTGGGGCTCGGTCGCCTGACCCGCCACATCAACAAGCCAAACAGGAGTTCAACCATGAAACGCGCATTCAACTTCAGCATCCTACGGTCGGTGGCGGGTTACGTTCAGCTCGCGCTGTCGATGGGGCTCACGCAACGTGATGTTCACATCGACGTGCCGCTGTCCAACATCGCCGTGCAAGCGTTCAGCACCGGGAACTTTGTCGGACCTGCACTGTTCCCAATAGTGCCCGTGGGCAAGCAATCCGGCAACTACTACACCATCGATAAGGACACGTGGCTGCGCAATCCGGGCAGCACGCTCCGCGCGCCCAAGACCAGCCCACGGCGTGTCGAGTTCAACGTCTCGTCCGACCAGTATTTTGCGCACAACTACGCGCTGGCCGGCGAGAACGCGTTCGAGGTGCTGGCGTCGGCGGACGACCCGTTGATGCTGCGGGCACGCACCACGCGCAAGGTCGTCGAAGACCTGATGCGGGACATGGAAGTGCGCATCGCCAACAAGGTCACCTCCATCACCAACATCGGCTCTGGGGTCTCTCTGACCGGTGGAGACAAGTGGTCGGACTACGTGAGCTCGGATCCCATCTCCGACATCACCACTGGTCACGCCTTCATCCGCAACAACACCGGTGTGATCGCCAACACGCTGTTGATCGACTTCGACAGCTACCAGATGGTGCGGCGTCATCCCGTGTTGCTCGACATGTTCAAGTACACTCAGGGCGGACTCCTGAACGACGCGGAGATCAAGGAAGTGTTCCGTGTGCAGAATCTGCTGGTGCCGACCGGCATTCGCAACGCTGCGCTGGAGGGTGGCACGGCGTCGATCGTCAATATCTGGGGCAACAACGCCTTGCTGTGTCACGTCGGTCCGGCCGGGGGCATGGAGACCGTGACGTTCGGACTGGGATTCCAGTGGCGCGACCCGCAGTTGCCGGCGCCGTTCGTGGCCAGCGTGTACAACGATCCCGATCC
>JAXMJU010000033.1:0-2772 GCA_034376265.1 Sulfuritalea sp. | reverse complement strand
AGAGCCGCCGGGTAGGCGGCGCCAACTACCAGGTGCCGGTCGAGGTGAGGCCGGTGCGGCGGGCGGCGCTGTCGATGCGCTGGATCCGCGAGGCGGCGCAGAAACGCGGCGAGAAGTCGATGGACGCGCGGCTGGCCGGCGAGCTGATCGAGGCCGCGGAAGGTCGTGGCGGCGCGATGAAGAAGCGTGACGAAGTGCACCGGATGGCCGAGGCCAATAAGGCCTTTGCACATTACCGGTTCTGATCAACCGCCTGGGCGCTACAAGCGCCTGGGCACCTATTCCAGAGAGGACTGATACCGCGGGATAAGCAAGCAGGGACAGGCCGGAAGATCCTGGCGTCCTTGTCGTCTTGGCGGTTAATCACGAGATTTAGGTGGCAGCCGTGGCTCGCAAAACTCCAATCGATCGTTACCGGAACATCGGGATCTCCGCGCACATTGACGCGGGCACGACGACGACCACGGAACGGATCCTGTTCTATACCGGCGTGTCGCACAAGATGGGCGAGGTGCATGACGGCGCCACGGTTATGGACTGGATGGAGCAGGAGCGCGAGCGTGGTATCACCATCACCTCGGCGGCGACCACCTGTTTCTGGAAGGGAATGGACAACAACTACCCCGAGCATCGCATCAACATCATCGACACACCCGGCCACGTCGATTTCACGATCGAGGTGGAGCGCTCCATGCGCGTGCTAGACGGCGCGTGCATGGTGTATTGCGCGGTGGGCGGGGTGCAGCCGCAGTCGGAAACGGTCTGGCGGCAGGCCAACAAGTACCGCGTGCCGAGGCTTGCGTTCGTCAACAAGATGGACCGGCAGGGCGCCAATTTCTTCAAGGTCTTTGACCAGATGAAGTCGCGCCTCAAGGCCAACCCGGTGCCGATCCAGATCCCGATCGGCGCCGAGGAGAAGTTCGAGGGCGTCGTGGACTTGGTACGCATGAAAGCGATCTACTGGGACGAGTCCAGCCAGGGCATGAAGTTCGATTTGCGGGAAATCCCCGCCGAGCTGCGCTCCGAGGCCGGCAAATGGCGCGAATTGATGGTCGAAGTCGCTGCGGAAGCGAACGAAGAGCTGATGAACAAATACCTCGAGTCGGGTGAACTCTCGGTCGAGGAGATCAAGCTGGGCCTGCGGCTGCGCACCATCGCCAGCGAAATTACCCCCATGCTGTGCGGATCGGCGTTCAAGAACAAGGGCGTGCAGGCGATGCTGGACGCGGTGATCGACTACATGCCGGCCCCGGTCGATGTTCCGCCGGTGACGGGCGAATCCGAGGGGGGCAACCCCGACTCGCGCAAGCCCGGCGATGAAGAGCCGTTCGCGGCGCTTGCGTTCAAGATCATGACTGACCCCTATGTCGGCCAGCTGACCTTCTTCCGAGTCTACTCCGGCGTGCTGAACTCCGGCGACACCGTCTACACCTCGGTGCGCGGCAGGAAGGAGAGGATCGGTCGCCTGCTGCAGATGCACGCGAACCAGCGCGACGAGATCAAGGAGGTGCGCGCCGGCGACATCGCGGCTGCCGTGGGGCTGAAGGATGTGACCACCGGCGAGACACTGTGCGACCCGAGCAAGATCATCACCCTCGAGCGCATGATATTCCCGGACCCGGTGATTCACGTCGCGGTGGAGCCCAAGACCAAGAGCGATCAGGAGAAAATGGGGATTGCGCTCAATCGCCTGGCTCAGGAAGACCCGTCTTTTCGCATGCGCACCGATGAGGAAACCAGCCAGACCATCATCTCGGGCATGGGCGAACTCCACTTGGAGATCATCGTCGACCGCATGAAGCGCGAGTTCGGCGTGGAGGCCAATGTTGGCGCGCCGCAGGTGGCCTATCGCGAAACGATCAAGAAGACCTGTGACGAAGTCGAGGGCAAGTTCATCAAACAGTCTGGCGGCCGCGGCCAGTATGGGCACGTGTGGCTCAAGGTCGAGCCGAGCGGGGCCGGCAAGGGCTTCGAGTTCGTGGACGCGATCAAAGGCGGTTCGGTGCCGCGGGAGTACATACCCGCGGTGCAAAAGGGTTTGGTGGACACTCTACCGAACGGCGTGCTTGCGGGGTTTCCGGTTGTGGACATCAAGGTGACCCTGTTCGACGGGTCCTACCACGAAGTCGACTCGAACGAAAACGCGTTCAAGATGGCGGCCTCGATCGCGTTCAAGGAAGGAATGCGCCGCGCCAGCCCCGTCCTGCTCGAGCCGATGATGGCGGTCGAGGTGGAGACCCCCGAGGAGTTCATGGGCAACCTGATGGGCGACCTGTCCTCCCGGCGCGGCATTGTGCAGGGGATGGAAGACCTGGCCAGCGGCAAGGTGATCCGCGCCGAAGTGCCGCTTGCCGAGATGTTCGGCTACTCCACCACGCTGCGCTCGCTCAGCCAGGGTCGCGCGACTTACACCATGGAATTCAAGCATTACGTCGAAGCGCCCAAGTCGGTGGCCGAGGCGATCATCAACAAGAAGTGACAGGGAACGATCATGGCAAAGACCAAATTTCAACGTACCAAGCCGCATGTGAATGTAGGCACGATTGGTCACGTGGACCATGGCAAGACGACGCTGACGGCGGCGATGACGCTGGTGTTGTCGAAGAAGTACGGTGGGGATGTCAAGTCCTACGCTCAGATTGATGCGGCGCCGGAGGAGAAGGCGCGCGGGATCACGATCAACACGGCGCACGTGGAGTACGAGACCGAGCGTCGCCACTATGCGCACGTGGACTGTCCTGGGCATGCGGACTACATCAAGAACATGATCAC
>JAXMJU010000032.1:0-25612 GCA_034376265.1 Sulfuritalea sp. | reverse complement strand
AGGTCGGCCCAGGTGATGCGCGGATCGAACTGGCTATCGACCCAGGCCTTGAAGGCCGGCAGGCTGTGCGCATCGGGCACGGCCATGGTCAGGTTGCCGAACATCAGCGGCTTGCCGCGGATGGCGACGTCGAGCAGCCAGCGCGGATGCGATGCCAGGTCCCAGGCCTTGGTCAATTTGCCGCCGAGCGACAGTGCGCCACCCATGCCGTTGCGGATGTCGCGGTAGCGCGCACCCATCACCGCGAGGTCGACCGTCAGCACCAGCACCGGGCAGCCGGCGGCCTGCGCCCGCGCCATCAGCTCCCTGGCATAGCCGCGGTCGCGCATGACATAGAGCTGGTACCAGAAGGGCGCCGCGGTGGCGGCACGCACCTCCTCGATCGAGCAGATGGATACCGTCGATTCGCAGAAGGGCACGCCGGCGCCTTCGGCGGCGCGCGCCGCCTGCACCTCGGCACGGCGCGCCATGACGCCGGCCAGGCCGAGCGGCGCCAGCACCAGCGGCAAGGCGAGTTCCTGGCCCAGCACGCGCGTGGAAAAGTTCAGCTGCGAAACGTCGCGCATCACGCGTTGACGCAGGTGCAGGCGGCGGAAGGCCTGCCGGTTCTCCTGCGCCGTGACTTCCTCATAGGCGGCGCCGTCGAGGTAATCGAACAGATGGCGCGGCAGCCGCCGGCGCGCCAGTTCCCGGTAATCGCCGGCCGTGGCCGGGGCCAGGCCGAGTCCGCAAGTTTCGTCGTCGCTCACGCTCATCTCCGAATCCTCAATGCATCCTGCCGGCAGGTGGGTGGGTGCCCCGCAGCCCGTCATTCCCTGGCCGGGGCCGGGGCACGGTTTCTATCCTGGGACCGCCTTGCGTCTTCCGCGATGGCTTCCGAAAAGAACTGGTAAGTGTTCTTGCCCTTCTGCTTGGCGTGGTACATCGCCAGATCGGCGTTGCGCAGCGCGCTATCGATATCCGCCGCGGACTGGGGGATCATGCAGATGCCGATGCTGAATCCGATGTGCGCCGGGGCGCTGCCGGTGGCGAAGGGTTCGGCGGCAATCCGCACCAAGTTTGACGCCACGCGCTCGGCATCTTCGGTGGTCGAGGTATCGGCCAGAATCACGGCAAACTCATCGCCGCCGATGCGCGCCACGATGTCGGCACCGCGCAGCGCTTTTGTCAGCCGCAGACCGACGGCTTTCAGCACCGCATCGCCGACGTGGTGGCCGAACTGGTCGTTGACCGTCTTGAAACCGTCGACATCGATATAGAGCAGGGCCGATCCGCCGCCGTAGCGCGCGTGGCGCTGCAGTGCCTGGGTCAGGCTCAGCTCGAAGGCATGGCGATTGGGCAGCCCGGTGACCCGGTCGTACAGCGCCATGCGTTCGATTGCAATTTCCGCCGCGATCATCTGCATGCGCATCTTGCGGCTGGCATAGGTTCCGAGCACGGCGGACGCTGTCAGGATCAGCAGCATGCTGCCGAAAACGCGGCCGAGTTCGCCATACAGGTCGCGCAGCGAGGCGCGCAAGGCAATGCTGCCGACGTTGCGTCCTTCCAGATGCACAGGAAGTGTCAGCCGCAGGTCGACGAACGACAATACATGCCCGGGGGGCGGGGCGGCCTCGCCGAGCTGGCGCGGCGCTTCCGGGCGCTGAAAACGTGCCATCAGGCTGCCGTTGGCGCGATAGACGGCAGCCTCGATGATGATCGGCGATGCGTCGGCGGTGCCGATGATTTCCGTGGCCGTGCGACTGTCCTCGAACACGATGGCCGCCGTGAGATTGGCGCCGAGCAGGCGCGCCTGCATGGTCAGGTCGTTCTGCAGGTGCTCGCGCAGGCTGTGCGCGTGGTAGCCAAGCAGCATCAGCAGGGCCATCAGCAAGGCACTGCCGGTAGACACCAGACTGAGTCGCCGGTAGTTGAGCAGGCGCGTATGGGTCATGCGCTCATTCGATCAAGGTGCGTGCTAGTTTCAGGATCTTGGAACTGGGTGCGAGGCCGCTTTTCTTCATCGCGCCGTAGTTGATGTCGAAGGTCACGCGTCCGCCATCGGTATGCAGTCCGATCATGGCGCCGCGGTCGATGGCGTTGGCCCCATCGGCAATCACCAGCAGCGCGCGGGTGCGGGCCAATGCACCGAGGCGGGCGAGCAGGCCGGCGTTGCCGGCTTCCACCATCACCGCGGCGCAGCGGTCGAGTTCTTCGGGTGTGGCGGCGATGCGCTGGATATCGAGCGTTTGCCCCTGCACTTTTTTGCCTGCATGGCGGCGCAGCGCCATGGTCAGCGCGCCTTCGTCGAGCACGCAGAAGCGGAAGCCGGACGCCGGTGCCGCCTGTGGCGGCCACTGGACGAACAGCAGCAGGTTATAGATTACCGCCGCCTTGACCTCGTTTTCGTCGGCCCGTTCAGCGGCCCACGCGGCATGGCAGGGCAAGGCCAGCAGCAATGCCGGCAGGATCGTCCGGCACAGCCGCCGCCACATCAGATCTCCAGTTCCCAGCGCAGGCGCCACTGCCGCCCGTCGCGTTCGAGGGTATCTATCGGGGCGGCTTCGGGGCCGAGAGGATCGCGATAACGCGTGTCCCCCAGATTGTAGATGCCGAGGCTCCATTGGCCGTAGCGGCGCTGTTGCGCCTGACGCAGCACCAGATTGCCGGTGACATAGCCGCCGACGCTGCCGAGCAGACTGCGGCGCGGGCCGACTGCCTGCAGGTTGATGCCCAGCGTCGCGCCGAGCGCGGTGAGCGGTCCGTCGATCAGCAGCTTGCCCAGGCGCCGCGGCGAATTGACCGGCTCGCCGCCGGCTTGATCGATGGACTGCCAGGCCAGGCTGCCGCGCACGCGCCAGCCGCCTGCCAGCAGGGTTTCGACATCGGTTTCCCAGCCGCGCGCCGAGAGCGGGTCCCGGTTGCGAAACACCAGCAGCAAGTCTGCGGGGTCGGTTTCCTGGTCGATCAGATCGCGCAGGACATATTGATAGTGGCCGACGCCCAGGCGCAGCCTCGGCGTTGGCGTGTAATCGAGCGCCAGCTCGCGGGTGCGGATGCGCTCCGGCTTCAGGTCGGGATTTCCCTTCTGCGAAACCCCGCCGTCTCCATAGTGGCGTTCGTAGTCGTTGGGAGCGCGGAAGGCGTGGCCGCCCATTAGCTTCACGGTGATATCGTCGCGCGGATGCCAGATCAGGGCGGCGCGCGGCGAGGCGATCGAGGGCGCGGTACTTTGGCTATCGATGCGCAGGCCCAGATTGGCCAGCCAGCCGGGTGCGAGGCGCCATTCGTCCTGCACGAAAATCGCCGCGGTGCGGCCCTGGTGGCGGTCGTCGAGATTGTCGAAACGTGGATCGAGGTCGAAGTTGCGCTGCTCCAGGCGCACGTAGCTGCGTGCCTCGGCGCCGGCGAGCAGGCGGTGATTGCGCCAGCCGGTCCAGGTCAGTTGCCATTCGCCGCTCCACCAGTCGGCGCGCGTTTCGTCGCGGTTGGTGGCGGGGAAGGGGTATTCGCCGTCGAACGCATAGCGGCCGAAATGCACGCGCAGTTGCTGGTCCAGCGCGTCGGCCAGGGTCGAGGCATGGGCCAGGTCGAAGTGATATTCAGTGTCCTGCACGAAGTTGCCCGGCGCATCGAACATGGTGCCGTAATAGGCCGTGGGCACATCCTTGCGGCGCCGCGAAAACGTCGCACTGCCGCGCCAGTTTTCCCAGCTGCCCTTGAACATGGCCTTGAGGTAGCGCTCGCCGTCGAGCTGGTGCGCAATGCCGTCGCTGACCCCGGGCGCGTCGTACTCGGCAAAATACAGATCGTCGCCGTCGCGCTGGTAGGCGCTGACGCCGGCCACCCAGTCGAGGCCGGCGGCGCTACGCCCGCCCGAGAGCAGGCTGGCGCGGCGGCCGCGGCCATCGCTGGCATCGAGCGACACGCGGCTGCCGTTGAGGTCGGCGCCGGTCCACAACACGGCATTGACGATGCCGAACAGCGCATTGCCGCCATAGCTGGCGGACGAGGGACCGGGGACGAATTCAAGGCGCTTGATCCAGTCGATGTCCACCGGGGCTTCGTTGCCGATCATCGCCTGGTCGTAGATCGGATCGTTGCTGCGTGCACCGTCCACCAGCAGCAGGATGCGCGTGTTGTAGTCGCCGGGCCGGCTGAAACCGCGCACGCCAAGGTAAGAGTAGCCGCGGTCGTGGCTGGTATAGACGCCACGCGCCGATTGCAGCGCCTCGCCGATGTCGCGAAAGCCGAAGCGACGTATGTCCTCGGCGGGAATTACCGTGGCGGTGGCGGGCGCTTCCGCCAGCGGTTGCGCATAACGCGAGGCGCCCTGCACTTCGACCCCCAGCAGATCCTCCAGCTTCATGCCGGCGACATCATCCGCCGCAAGCAGCGCCGTCGGCATCCCCCACGCCGCGATGAGCCCCACCGAAAGTATCAGCCTGAATTGCATGCGCGTGGTCCGAACGATTGCTTCCTTAAGGCCATGGATATTACGCTTTTTCGCTCGATCTGCAGCGCGGTTCAGCGCTGGCGCGAACGCAGTGCCGGCGCCGCCTCATAACGGATAACAACTTCCAGCATGCTGGCCACGGCCTGCGATCCGACCTGCGCCGGCGTCAGGCGCGCCTGCGAAAAACGGCGCACCAGGCCGTCGAGCAATTCCTTCGGCACCGGGTCGCTTTTGACCACCACGACGCGGTCAACCGTGCCCAGTGCGCTGACATGGAGACGCAGGGTCAGGCTGCCGGAAAACGGCACCGCTATCTCCTCCAGGTCCGCAAGGTCCGGCGTGTCCAGGAAACGCGCTTTGCGCGTCAGATTGCCGGCGGCATCGGATGCCGCAACGGCGGCGGCCGTCGGCGGCGGCGGTGCGGGAGCGGGCGCCGCGGCGGCAAGCGCCGGGGCCTCGGCGCGTTCCTTGCTCGCCAGGACCACGGTCAGCGTGACCGCCTTCGCACTGCGCGCCCAGCCACCGGCGTCATCCGCGGACAGCAGCCAGCCGAGGCCAAGGTGCAGCGCCAGCGAGATGGCCAGGGGCCAGGCCAGGCGCGACGAGTTCAATCGAATAGCCTGTGTTCGATGGCGTAGCGGATCAGGTCGGCGTTGTTGCCGATGCCGAGTTTTTCCATCAGGTGGGTCTTGTGGGTGGTGACGGTCTTCGGGCTGAGGTGCAACAGCTCGGCGATCTGGCTCAGCATCACGCCCTGCGCGATCAGGCGCAGCACTTCCCATTCGCGCGGGCTCAGACTCTGGTGCGCCGCGCCGCCGGCATGGGTCGCCGCATCGAAAGCCAGCGACGCGGCCACCGAGGGGTCGATGAAGCGTTCGCCGGCGCCGACCCGGGTCACGGCGGTGAACAGCGTTTCCGGACTCGATCCCTTGGTGATATAGCCGGAAGCGCCGGCCTGCAGGGCGCGCCGCACCGTTCCCGGTTCGTCGTGCATGCTCAGCACCAGTATCGGCAGGCCGGGTTGCGCCCTGCGGGTCTGCTCGATCAGACTGGTGCCGGAGGCTCCGGGCATGGTCAGGTCCATGACGATCAGTTCGGCACCGCCGGCGTTTGCCGCCGCCAGCGCTTCCGCTGCATTGGTGGCTTCCTGTACCACCTCGATGCCGGCGAAGGAATGCAGCATCTGCCTGAGGCCGACGCGGAACAGCGTATGGTCGTCGGCGATGATGATCCTGATCATGGTGAGTTGGTGCTCCCGTCTGCGTGATCCGCCTTGAGTGGAACCTGCGGCAGTGTCACGGAAAGCCGCGTGCCGCTGCCGGGGCTGCTGTCGATGTCCAGGGTGCCGCCGAGCGCAGTGACGCGCTCGGATATGCCGAGCAGGCCGAAGTGCGCGGCATGGTCGACCTCCGGCACATCGAAACCCTTGCCGTCGTCTTCCAGCAGCAGACGCATTTCACCCCGATCATGGCTCAGCGTGATATCGACGTTCTGCGCGCCCGCGTGGCGGACGATGTTGGAGAGCGATTCTTGGACGATGCGGAACAGCGCAATCGCGTAATCGTCGTCGAGACGATCCGCGGCCTGGGTAAATGAAATGCCGTAACGGATGTCGGCCGCCCCGAGCATGCGCGCCGCCACCCATTCCACCGCCGCCGTGAGACCGAGGTTGAGCGCCGCCGGGCGCAGGTCGGAGGCGATCGCCTTGACGCTGCGGTAAGCCTCGGCGATCATCGTCTCGATGTTGCGTGCGGCCTCGCGTGCCGCTGCCGAATCCGCCGGCAGGCTGCGTTCGAGCAGTTGCAGATGCATGCGCGCGGTGGTCAGCACCTGGCCCAGTTCGTCGTGGAACTCGCGCGCCAGGCGTGCCCGTTCCTGCTCGATGCGTGATTCACGGTGGCTGGCCAGTTGCCGCAATTCCTGGCGCGAACGTTCGAGATCCTGCTGTGTCTGCTTGAGCGCCGTCACATCGAGGATCACGCCGTGCACCGCGCGCGTGCCATCTGCCGCGATTTCCGTCGTGGCGCGGATCTGCAGCCAGCGCGGGCTGTCGCTGGCGAGCAGACTGCGTCCGATCCATTCGTACTCGTGCGCTGCAGCTCCCGCCTGGCGCCAGACCAGGCCGGCAACATCGTCGGGATGGATGCCGCCAAAAAAAACCCGAGGATCGGCCAAAACGGCCGTCGCCGTACAAGGCAGCAATTTCGCCACGCCGTCGCTGATGGTACGAAACTCCGGCCGCGGCGCGGCGAGGTACTCGAACAAGGCCACCGGCAGTTGGCTCGACAGCTGGCGCAGCCGGCCTTCCGAGGCGCGCAAGGCCAGCTCGGCCTGGCGGCGACGCGTCGTCAGCCCCTGACGCCGGCGCCATGACCAGAAAGCGAAGGCCATCATCACCGCCAGGGTGATGCCGATCAGCATCATCGCGGAAAGCGTCAGCTGCCGCGATGATGCGACGGTAATATCCGTTGCGGCGTGGGCGAGCGACAAGTGGGAACTCCGGGGCGGGACCTGCGGCGCATTATAGACAGCGGGATGCCCGCGCGGTCCCACGCCGATGCCGGTGATCCGCCATCGGCGCGCCGGCGCAGGCGGCGCCGCTCATCGCCGTCGCGGCAGCGCGGCGCCGTGGCGCCAGCGCCAACTCTTGCCCTCCTTGCGGAAATGATGCAGTGGCTGGCCCTATTGCGCGCCCCGGATGCTTCAGGAGTCCCCAAACCATCCGTCAAGGGCTCAACGGATGATCTGGTGTTGGATTGCGTACTGCGTCAGACCGGCATTGGTGTCTATGCCCATCTTGTGCAAAATGCGGGCACGGTAGGTGCTGATGGTGTTCGGGCTGCGCGAAAGTCCTTCGGCGATCTCGGAAACCGACTTGCCGGCGGCCAGCAGGCACAGCACCTGGTACTCGCGCTCGGAAAGCCGCTCGTGCGGCAGAACCTCGCGGCGGCCGCCGATATCCAGCGCCAGCCATTTGGCCAGCGCAGCGCTGATGTACTTCTTGCCGCGGCGCAAGGTGGCGACGGCCTTGAGCAGTTCTTCCGGGGCGGCTTCCTTGCTCAGGTAACCGCTGGCGCCGAGTTTCAATGCGCGTATCGCCATGTGTTCCTCAGGCTGGATGCTCATGATCAGCACCGGCACCTCCGGTCTGCGCCGGACGGATTCCTGCAGCACCACCAGGCCGTTCTGATCCGGAAGATTCAGGTCGAGGATCACCAGGTCGATCAATAACTCGTTCTTGCGCAGCAGATCGATCGCCGCCGCCGCATTGACCGCCTCGGCGCAAATCTCGATATCGGGGTCGGCCATCAGCATGAGGCGGATTCCCTGGCGCACGACAGGATGGTCGTCGACCAGCAGGATCTTCATGGTACTTGCTCCGTAGCTATCGGCGCGCCGGTGCGGCCGTAGGGAATCATGATGTGAATGCATGTGCCGCTCGGGCTCGCGGTGCCGTTCGCGGGCTCGATGTCGACGCGTCCGCCCCAGCTTTCCACCCGCTCGCGTATACCCAGGAGACCCAGTGCCGGCCGATTTTGGTCGCGTGCCTGCATGCCGCAGCCATTATCCTTGACTTCCAGGTGAATGGCATCGTCGGTCGTCTCGAGAATCATATCGACGCGACTGGCGCGGGCGTGACGCGATACATTGGTCAGCAATTCCTGGCAGACGCGGAACAGGTCGGTCGCCATTTCGGGCGCAATGTCGATCGCTTCATCCGGCAGGTCGACACCGCAACGGATTCCCAAGCGACGGGAGAAATCCTGAGCCTGCCACTCGATCGCAGCGACCAGCCCGAGCGAATCGAGCAGGCTCGGGCGCAGATCCCACGAGATGCTGCGCACCACCCTGATCAATTCATCAACCTGGGACGCGATGCCGTTTCCCCCTTCGCCGGTATCGAGTCGGGCTATCGCGAACTTGAGCGCCGTCAGGCGCTGGCCGAGTTCGTCGTGAATCTCGTGCGAGATCCGGGTGCGCTCCTCTTCGCGTACGGCGCGCATGCGCGCCGAAAGCGAGCGCAGATTCTCGACCGTCTGTTCCAGTTGCTGCGCATGGTCGCGCTCCTGCCGATCGTGGCGAATGATGGCGTCGAGCATCAGATCGAAAGCGTCGGCCAGTTGTCCGACTTCGTCGGTGAATTCGGCCGACGATTGCCGCACATCCTCAAGACGGGCGTTGCGACTGGCTTGCTGCGCAATCGACGTGGTGGCCCGGATCAGGTCGTCCAGCGGCGCCACTATCGATTGCACGATACGGCGAAACACAACCTGCCCCAGCAGGAAGGCAGCGACCAGCAGAACCACGGCGGCGATGCAGATTCTGATGAATTCAAAAACCTCGAAGCGCAGGTCCAGTACCAGCAGCAACTGACCGTACTCGATACCCTGGTGCGAAATCGGCGCGCGCACGATCAGACTGAAGAGTTCCATGCGTTCCCGCCGGTCGGCAAGGCCGGCCAGAACACCTTGCAGATCGACAGGGGTGAGGCCAAAGCGTATTGCCGGGAGCGGTAGGTCGATGGCGGTGGGCACGATGGCCGCCCAATGCAAACCTTCGAGGCCCTTCAGCGAATCCAGGTTCTCCTGCAACGCCTCGCCGTCGCCGAACATCAGCGCGGCCGAACTCTGGGTGGCCAGTATTGCGGCCGCCGCATGGGCCGACTCGCGCACCTCAGCGCGCTCGGCAACAAAGATATAGAACAATCCGCCGAGCCCGACCACCAGCAACAAGCTGCCGAGCAGAAGCTTGTACGCCAGCATCAGGCGACCATGAATGGTATGCCGGCGGCTGAACATCAGTACGCCGGTCGCATCAGGCTGCCCACGCCGCCGTCGAGGCCCACCCAGTCGCCAGGCGTGAACGACGTTGCGTCGGCACTACCGGCAGCCGCGCGCTGGATCCGTGCCAGGTAAAGCGAAGGGTTCTTGCACCAACTCATCGGACACCCGCTCGGTATGACAAGAGCGCATCTTGCTCCAGGACGCGTGACGCGTTAATCATATTTAACGTGTTGCGCTGAGGCGCCATGGCGGCAGGACCTTGCAGCTGGCATCAGGTTTACCCTATGGCAATTAAGAGATTCCTGATTGTATTGCTAGTCGTTGCTTGTCAGTATGTAGTTGAAACATGCTGTCTAGCTAGTGTTATAACTACACAATCATAAAGAATGTCATCCGCCACTTTGAAAATTGCTCAAATGCAAAACAGGGCCTCATCCGGATTTAGCCTGGTCGAACTGGTGGTCGTTGTGGCGATCATCGGCATTCTTACGGCGATTGCCGTTCCGCAGTACAACCTGTACCTGATCCGCTCCAACAAGGCGGCCGCCAAGGCCGTGCTGCTCGAGGTGGCGAGCCGGCAGGAACAATACGTGATGAAGTCGGGCAAGAACACTTGTTCGGACCCGGCTGACCCGACTGATGCAAATCAAACGCCAACTTGCACATACGTTGTTCCCGCCGACGGGGGATTGGCGGCTCTTGGCTACACCGTACCCGCAGAGGTCGTCCAGTATTTCGTCATCACACTGACTGCGGGGACCAATTCCGGTTCCACCGTGGTGGCACTGCAAGGCTTGCCCATCTTCACCGTCAGCGCCAGCGGCAAGGTCGGGACCATCCAGGAAGGCCAACCTGCAGCCGGGGCAAGTACGGCGCTGTCGATCAATCAGTTCGGCCTGAAACTGCCGGTGGCGGCATGGTAAGCCAATGCCGCCGGGCAAGCGGATTCACCCTGATCGAACTGCTGGTGGTTATCGCCATTGGCGGTATTCTGATGAGCATTGCCGTACCCGGTATCAAGTCGCTGCTCAACGTTCAAAAAATCAAGTCGGCTACCTTCGATCTGGTGACGACGGCGATGCTGGCACGCAGCGAGGCGATCAAGTGGAGCGGAGCGTCGTCCTCTTCCATATCCATTGCTGCGCCGTCAAACAACTTCAGCAATGGTTGGTGCATCGTGTTTACCAGCACGACCACTTGCAGCACGTCCGCTCCCGGCGACGGCGTGATGCAGATCATCAAGCCGACCAGCGGCGTTACCTATGCCTACCAAGGCACGGCGGCACCGATCGTATTTACCCGCACTGGACGTCTCGCCGGCGGTGTAGCGGTTACCTTGCTGGTCACCGACGACGACAACTTCGCCACCCCGCGCTGCGTCACTTTCGACACCAATGGCAATGCCCGGGTTCGGGTCATGGCGGCAGGAACCACATCATGTACATGAGCAATTGTCGGGCGAGTCCCGTCCAGGGCGGCTTTTCGCTGCTCGAAGTCATCATCACCATGGCTATCCTGGCCGTCGGCCTGCTGGGGCTGGCCGGCTTGCAGGCGCGTGCCATCAATGCCGAGGCGGATTCTTTCGCGCGCGCCCAGGCGATCATGTTCGCCAACGATCTGGTCGATCGCATGAATGCCAATCTCGCCGAGGTCAAGACCAGCACCTCGGCCGCCACGGGCTACAACCAGCAGAGCGGCGGTAGCGTCAAGGTCGAGTTCGGCACCAGCTACAGCAATGACTGCATTACCGTAAGCAACAACACGGCGGCCCTGCAGGCCACCTGCTGTGCTGCCAAGTCGACCATCGTGGCCCGCGATCTGTGCGAGTGGGACCTGGCACTCAAGGGCGTTGGCGAGGCCATCGGCACCAGCAAAGTGGGCAGCATGAACGGCGCACGAGCCTGCGTGTTCAACACCGGCACCTCGGGCATTTTCCAGGTCGACGTGGTCTGGCAGGGGCGCGACATCGGCGTCGCCCCCGCCGACAATACTTGCGGTTCGACCGCTATCACCACACGTCGCAGCGGCGTCAGCCGCGTGCTCCGCGTCGCGGATCTCGCCGGAACCTGAGTCCCATGAAAACTCTGCATACATTGCGATTCGCTCATCGAGGCTTCAGCCTGATGGAGTTGCTGGTGGCGATGGCCATCAGCATGGTGCTGCTGGCGGCGCTGTCGTCCATCTTCGCGCAGTCGATTACGACCCGCGATAGGATCGACCGCGAGGGGCAGAAGATCGAAACCGCGCGCTATTCGCTGGATACGTTGGCCGAGGACATTCGTCTGGCCGGTTATTACGGCACGCTGGCGGCATCGCTGCCCGGTGCCGGTATCGTGAATGGGGCAACGCCGGCCGACTGGAAGTACGTCGATCCCTGTTCCACAACATCGGGTGATCTTCCCGGCTGGAGCACCGCCAGCGAGCAAGCGACGCCTGCCACGAACGTCGACGTGCCGATGCCGATACTCGGTTACGAGGCGCATGACGCGGGCACTTTGCCTTCGGCCTTGACGGACTGTCTCGACAATTACAAGACCGGAACCGATGTCTTCGTCATCCGCCGCGCCAGCACCACGGCGATCACCGCGGGAGGCGCAGACTGGGTGTCCGGCGATCCCTATCTGCAGACATCCACCTGCCCGGAAGGGGCGGTGGATGCATTGGCCAAATACCCGCCGCGCTTTCTTGCCATGGCCACCACCACCAGCGCTGACTTTAATTTGCACATGCTCGGTTGCACGCCGACGGTGGCAGGTGCCAATGCTTCCGTGCGCAAGCTGATCACGCGGATTTACTTCATTTCCCAGTGCGATGACTGCGTCAACAACCTGGACAACGATGCTTCCACCGTGGGCGATGGCGTGCCCACGCTGAAAATGGTCGAACTGGGAATGAATGGCGGCGCGCTGACCGTGCTTGGCAACCTACGAACCATTGCCGCGGGCGTCGATAACATGCATCTGGAGTACGGCATCGACACCACCGAGGACGGCTCGGTTGATGCCTGGGTCGTGTCGAACGACGATCCACGTCAGACCGGCAGCACGGGCGACGCCGTGACCGGCATGCGGCTGGACGCCAGCACCGAAAATCAGTGGGAAGACGTCATGGCGATCAAGTTGTTCCTGGTTGCCCGCGATCTGCAGACCACCACCGGCTGGACCGACACCAAATCCTTCGTCATGGGCAGCAAGACGGTGGCGGCGGCAGGTGATGCCTACCGCCGGCGCCTGATGTCCTCGACCATCAAGCTGGTGAACATGTCCGGCCGCAGGGAGGTGCCATGAACGGTCATGCCAATCGCCAGCGCGGCGTCGTGTTGATCCTGAGCCTGATCATGCTGATGGTACTGACGCTGATCGCCGTCTCGGCGATCCGGCTATCCACCGTCAATCTGCGCACCGTGGCCAACGCGCAGTCGCGCATCGAGGCCATGTCCACGGCGCAACGAACCATAGACTTGGTGCTGTCCAGCAACTTCACCGACAACATTGCCGGCACCGCCAGCACGGTCACCGTGGCCGAGGGGGGCAAGAACTACACCGTGGTCATTGCACGGCCATGCCTGGTACGCAGCGCGCCGATACTGAATATCGCGCTCCCAGAGCCCGAAGCAGCTCCACCTGGAAAGCCGTGCGGTCCGTATCCTGAATGCACGTGCAGAAAGGGAGTCGATATCGATGCCTATTCGCAATGCTCCGACACCATTTGGCAAATCCAGGCATCCTCGAGTTCGGGCTGGTTCGGCGCCAACGTATCGATCACCCAGGGCACCGGTATCCGCATGGACAACGGCAAGGTAACGGCCTACAGCAACGAAGCATCCTATCGATGCACTGGCACCTGAGCCGCTGGCATTGAAGAAGGGATAAGCATCATGAAATCCGGAATTCGCAAATTGCTCGGCACAATTTTAGCGGCGTGCGCACTGCTCTCGCCGCAAACCTACGCCGACGACATAGATCTTTACACCGGCGGCGAGGCCGCCACCGGCGGCCAGGCCAATGTTCTGATCGTGCTCGACAACTCGACCAACTGGGCGGCCGCCAACCAGGGCTGGCTGCCGTCCGGCACCAAGCAGGGCGAAGCGGAACTCGAGGCCTTGTCCGAAGTCCTTTCCACCCTTGGCGACAGCGTCAACGTCGGCATGCTGCTGGCGGCCGGCTCGAATGGCGGCTATGTGCGCTTCGCCGTGCGCGAGATGAACACCACCAACAAGACCGCCTTCACCGGCATGCTCAATACCATGGTCGCCAACTTTGGTGGGGACGGCGACAACGACGACAAGGTGAATACCGCTTCCATCGTGTACGACAGCATGATGAACGCGGTCTACCGCTACTTCAACGGCTTCGCCCGTTTCGGCACCACCGACCTGCCAAGTGGGAGTTCGCTCGATCTACGCGATTACAACGGCAATAACAATAGCGCGACCAAGCAGCCCGCTTTCCCGAGCGCCCTGGGCGGCTATTCCCTCTCCAGCTCCACGGCAACCACCTACTCGCCGCCCAGCGCCGCCAACGGCGGCTGCTCCAAGAATTTCATCATTTTCGTCGGCAACGGCTATCCCAACCAGGCCGGCACCACCACCCAGCTCTCGGATGCGGCGGGGCTGGCGGGCATTACCGATTCCGCGACCCTCGCCGCGATCACAGCGGCCGTTCCCAGTGGCAGCGAGCGAATCGCCGACGAATGGGCGCGTTTCATGTTCACCTACGGCGTCAAGTCCACGGTGGATGACCCGAGAAGCACCACCAGTCCCAAGGCGAAGCTGATCAACAAAATCACCACCTATACCATCGACGTCTGCAAGGATGCCTGCGAGGCAGATCAGGCGACATTGCTCAAGAGCATGGCCAAGGTGGGCGGCGGCAAATACTTCAAGTCGACCAGCAAACAGGAAATCAAGAACGCCATGGCCCTGATCTTCGCCGAGATCCAGGCCGTCAATAGCGTGTTCGCCTCCGCCGCGCTGCCGGTTTCGGTGAATACCCAGGGAACGTTCGAAAACCAGGTGTACATCGGCGTCTTCCGCCCCGACGGCGGTTCGCGGCCGCGCTGGTTCGGCAACCTCAAGGAATACAAGATAGGCCGCTTCTGCGATATCGATCGTGACGGCAATGTTCGCATCGACTCCACGCGCGCGCTGGTCAATGGCTTGATCCCGGCGACCTTGACCGGCAATGCGACCGGCACGGTGACAGGCACCTTCAACGGTTCCATCGTCGATACCGCGGGCGTTACGACGGTGGTGAGCGGCACGGTGAGCGGTACCATCAGCGGTACGGCAAGTGGCACGCTTGCCGCCACGTTCGGCTCTTCAGCGGGCACCACCGCGAATCCGGCGGATGACCTCGGCTCCGGTGCCGTTACCGGTACCATCACCGGCACCGGCACCGGCAGCGGCACCTCGACTTTCACCGGAACCCTGCTTGCCACTCCATCCCTCTCGGGCAGCTATACCGCGACCGACTGGCGCATTGGCGAAGACGTTCCGGCACCCGACTGCGGCACCGATGCTTCAGGCAAGATATCGCGCCTTCCCTACTTTTCCGATCGTAACGGTAATCGTGCGACCGACAACACGGGCGGAACCGGTTTTATCGACCTGCAGGCGAGAAGCCATTGGTCATCGGCATCCACCTTCTGGTCCGCCGCCCCCAGCAGCACTTCCGGCTCCAGCGATTTGCCGGACGGGCCAGAAGTCGAGCGCGGCGCCGCGGCGCAACGTTTGCGCACTACATGGGCGGCAACCGCCACGTCGCCCCATCAGGACGGCCGCAAGGTCTACACCTGTCTCGGCACTTGTCTTGCTGGCGCCGCCGCGGTCGACAAACAGTTGTACGACAGCGCCAACGCGGTGTACACGACAAACACGGCCGTGACAACGGCACTGGTAGCCCCTAGCGGTTCGGCGACGGTAAGCTTGTCGCGCTCGGGCGACACGGTCACGGCCACCTCGACTGCAGCTCACGGATTTTCCGACGGGTCGGCGACCATCGCCGGCGCCACACCCACCGATTACAACGGCGTAAAGACGATCACCGTTACCGATACGACCCATTTCACCTATACCCTGAACGAGTCCCCGACCACCACCGATATCGCGACGGCGACCAAGCCGGGCGGAACAGTCAGCGTGACCGACATGTCGCTCTCGGGAACCACGCCGGGTACCACGGTCACCGCCACGGTTACCACCAATCCGGCCCATGGGCTCATTGCCGGCAATGTGACCACGATTGTCGGCGCCGCACAGTCCTTCCTCAATGGTACGCAGACCGTGCTTGCCCTGCCCGCCGTGACCGGGACTACCTTCGCCTTCAGCGTGGCGATTCCAGGCGGCGATCCGACTACGCCGCTTGCCGGCACGGCGACGATCAAGTGCGGTACTTCCGCTTCCGACGAAACCGCGACGGCGACCTGGGACTCGGCCACCGGCCGGTTTACCTACAACAAGAGCGGCTCCGGGAACTTCGGCACCTATCCCGCAGGCTGCCGCAACGCCACGGCCGGCGCCACGGTAACAGTTTCCGGCGCGGCCGATTCAACGTACAACGGTAGCTGGACCGTGGTCTCGGCGGGCAATGCGACGGTCACCATCGGCACGCTGGCCGCATCCACCACCGCGACCACGCCTGACGCCGGCGCCAGCAAGACGGCGACCACGGCCGGAACCTCTTTTCCGATCAACATCACGCGCACACTGGGCAGCACCACGGCGACGGCGGTGACCAATCCGGCCTTGCCGCACGGCTTCGCTACCACCGACACCATCACCATTTCCGGCGCCGCGCAAAGCCAGTACAACGGCAGCTTTGCTCCGCTGACGGTCGGCGTGCCCGACCCCAATACCTTCACCTTCGGTCCGATCACCCTGACGCCGACCACGCCGCCGACCGGAACCATCACTGCCACGACCGGCAGCGGCATCGCCGGCCCCGACACCACCAACCTGATCCTGTGGACCCGCGGCAAGGATCTGTGGGAGGACGAGGACCTCAATGGTGCGCTGACCAACGTGCGCGCCAGCATCCACGCCGATGTGCTGCATTCCAAGCCCGCCGTGGTGAATTACGGAGGAAGCATTGGCGTCGTCGGTTTCTATGGCTCCAATGACGGCTTCCTGCGCGCCGTCCAGGGCGGTGTTGCGAGTGTCGACGGCGCGGAAAGGTGGGCCTTCATTCCCAGCGAGTTCATGAATTACAGCAAGCTGGCCCGGCTCTACACCAATAGCAATCTGGTGCGCTATCCGAATTCGTCCTGCAGTATTTCGCCGACGCCGACGGCGCGCGACTACTTCTGGGATGGGCCCATAACCGTCTACCAGACTCCGGACGGTACGGCGAGCACGCCGCCGACCAAGACCTGGCTGTTCGCCATCATGCGTCGTGGCGGGCGATCGCTGTATGCGTTGGACGTGACAGATCCTGACACGCCCAAGTTCATGTGGCGCATCAGCAACACCCATTTCAACAACACTCCGGGCACGACTTACGCTGAACTTGGCCAAACCTGGTCCGAACCGCAAATTGTCAAGCTCAAAGGCACCTTTACGCGTGCCGACGCGACGGTGGTCACCGATCCGCTGGCGGCGGTATTCGGCGCCGGCTACGACGCGACGCAGGAGGACAAGCCGACCGGCAGTCACGTGACGCCGACCATGGGGCGCGGAGTCTTCGTGGTCGAGGCCGAGACCGGCCAGCTGATCCAGTTCCTGGCGCCGACCACGGGCGTCACGGGCTACAGTTTTGCCGCCGACACCAACGTGCTCGACCTGAATGCCGACGGCTATGCCGATCGGATCTACGCGGCCGACACCAATGCCAACGTGTTCCGCTTCGACACTGTGCAGACGGTGACCGATGTGGCCAGCAGCAGCTACTGGAAGCGCTATCACCTGGCCCAGGTAGGCGACACCGACGCCAACGGCGGGGTCAACGCCAGAAAGTTCTTGTTCAAGCCGGAAATCCTTCCCTTCACGCACAATGGCGTAGTCAAGACCATGGTACTGGTCGGCAGCGGCAACCGCGAAAAACCGCTCAACAACTTCCAGTCCGACGGCAGCGTGAATACGCTGAGCTGTCCTGCCCTTTACACCGACACCTATTACTCGACCTCGTCGTCGAACAAGGTCAATGACCGCTTCTTCGGTTTGCTCGATGCGGTGCAGACCGGCGATGTCGAGGCCACGGTGAACGCCGACCCGATCGTATTCGGCGATTTGCAACAGATCAACTCCAACACCGTGTCGGACAACACCCTGACGGCCTTCAGCCTGTCGAGCAGCGATCGTGGCTGGCAAATCCTTCTGCGCAACGACCCGGACGGCAATGGCACGCGCAACGAAGAGAAGACCGTAAACGCTGCGAAGGTCGTCGGCGGCGTGGTTTTCTTCGCCACCAATACGCCGGTGTCGCCGGATGTCAGTGCGGGAGTCTGCTCCAACCTCGGGCAGGCGCTGGGTTACGCCTTGGACCCGATCACGGGCTTGCCCGCAATCAATCGCGACGATTCGACCAGCGGCGGAGTGGCAACTTACACTGCTGCGGATTTTGCCGCCGTGTTCGTGGGCGGTGGCTTACCGCCGACGTCAGTCTCGGGTACCGTAGTGGTCGGTGGAGAAGCGGTGAATATCTGTATTGGATGCGGGAAGGAAAATGTGTTTGATCCATCGGATCCCTCCCCCACGCTGACGGGCATCCGCACCAAGCTCTACTGGTCCTACGGCGCGGACTAATTGTCGACGTCTTGCGCGGCGGCCCGGGCCGCTGTGCAAGCGGAAGTATTTTTCCGGTGATACCGTCCCCTCCCTGCTGTCGGGGACATATCCCACCGGGGGATACCATCTCCTCCCTCCGGTTGGAGACATATCCCACCAGGGGATACCGTCTCCGTCTGTCGACGGAGACATAAAAATTTTGGAATTGCTGTGGCGGCGGCATTGCTATGCTTGCCGTCATGTCGCAACGACTGACCCTGTCCCGCGCCGCGCATCTGCTCGGCATCTCGCGCATGGCGCTGCAAAAGCGCATCCGCGAGGGCGAGCTGCCGTCCTTCGACGGCATGGTGAGCGTCGATGACGTGCAGCGCGTGTGGCCGCAACTCGATCTGGAGGAGTCGGGCAGCTTTGAAAAGACCCGTGCGATTCGCGAGGATGCGTTCGCCAGGCGCTTGCGCGAGCGCGTGCTGCCAAGCCAGGAGGCGCTGGCCCGGCGCCTGTTTGCACAGGGGCAGGAACTCGCCGAACTGCAGCGCACCCTGACGCGCTACCACGCGCTGTTCGAGGCCCTGCAGGCGCGCCTTGCCGCCGCGCCGACGCCGGGTGCGGCAGAGCTGGCGGATCTGCTCGACGCGGGGCTGGCGCAGGCATTGGCGGCCACGGCGCCGGGCGCGGACGTCAGCGCGCTCGATGCTATGCTGCGCGTCATGTCGGCGCACGTCACGGTCAAGCCATCGGGTCACGAATTCTTCGTCGAGGGTTCCGAAACCCTCCTGAAGGCGGCATTGCGCGCCGGCCTGACGCCCAATTACGGTTGCGGCAACGGTTTGTGCGGCCTGTGCAAGGCGCGCGTCGTGGCCGGCGAGACACGCGCCATGGCAGCTTCCGACTACCGCTTTTCGGCGGCCGAGAAGGCCCAGAACCATGTACTGATGTGCGTGTGCACGGCGCTTAGTTCGGATCTGGTACTGGAGGTGCTGGAAGCCGGCGCGCCGGAGGACATCCCCGAACAGCGCATCGTCGCCAAGCTACGCAGCATCGACCGGCTGAACGACGAGATGCTGCGCCTGCACCTGCAAACCCCGCGCAGCAACCGTCTGCGTTTCCTCGCCGGACAGCGGGTCACCCTCGGCTTGCCGGCCGGCGTGGCGAGCGGCGCCGACTTGCACGCCGAATACCCGGTCGCGAGCTGTCCCTGCGACGACCGCAACCTGATTTTCCATATTCCGCGTCCGGCTCGCCGTGGCACCAGCGCCAACTCTCAGGACGATTCCGCGCGAGGCTTTGTCGAATGTCTGGAGGCCGGCCTGGTCAAGGCCGGCGACGAACTCTCGGTGTGGGGGCCGTGGGGCAGCTTCGTGCTCGACCGGAGCTCGAGGCGGCTGGCGCTGGTATTCATCGCCATTGACGAGGGCTTTGCGCCGATCAACAGCCTGATCGAGCATGCGATTGCCGAGGATGCCGCCGAATCGATCACGCTCTACTGGGCCAGTTCGCAGCCGGGCGGCCAGTATCTACCCAACCAGTGCCGCGCCTGGGCCGCGGCGCTCGACGAATTCAGCTACCTGCCGCTGGACGTGGCCGAACTGGCGGCGGCGCTGGCGGCGAACGCCGCCCTGGCTGCCAGCGACATCTATCTCGCCGGCGCGGCGCAGCAGGTCGAGCCGCTGGCGGCGACGCTGCGCGCGGCCGGCCTGGCGTCGCCCCAATTGCATATCGAGGCACTCTGACCATGAGCAAATATCCATGACCCAGGCACGTCGCACCATACCGATACAGCCGCAGGGCGCGACTTTGGAAACCCCCGCCGAACTCGACGCCTGTTCCTCGGCCGAGCCCTTCGCGCTGATGGTGCTGGGCGACAGCATGGCGCCGGAGTTTGTCGAAGGCGAAGTGATCCTGATCGAACCCGAGGGCCTGGCGACCGATGGTTCCTTCGTCCTGGCGCAGCTGGCCGGCGAGTGGATTTTTCGCCAGCTGGTCCGCCATGACGCCGGCTGGCGCCTGCAGGCGCTGAATCCGGCCTATCCCGCCGCGGATATTCCCGGCCTCGACGCGGTCAAAGGCGTCATCATCCAGAAATCCCGACCCGGCACCCGCCGGGCCACCAAACGCTACGTGGAATAGACAATGCCTTACTACATTTATCGTGTGACGCCCGTGGGGCCGATCCAGCAACTCGCCAGGATCAGCCAGTTCGAGGTATTCAAGGACGCCTCGAACGAAGCCAAGCGCCTGCGCCGCGAAACCGAGCTCGGTGCCGGCGAGAAGATCAAGACCATCTTTGCCGCCAACGAACTGCAGGCGGAAGAGCTGCTCAACGAGCCGCGCGGCGAAGAACCGATGACCGGCGAGGACTACTAGCGCTCATGCCTTCGATGAGCCACACCGCATCATGAAATATTGCACTTTCGATAAGCTGCGGGCTGGCAAATTGGCCCGCCCCTCCCATCCTCCCCTCCCGGGGAGGCTACTGATTGGCTCGCTGCGCTCGAAAATTTTCATCCGCACTGGCCAAGGTACTTCACGTTAGCCATCGTGGTCGACGAAACCGCCTTTCGTCACACTAGGGAAGCCATCAATCGACTGCCCTGCGTCTTTGAGCGCGCGCTGCTGGCACGTCACGCGGCTTGCGAACTGGCGCTGAGTCACCAGATTGCCGAGCGCGAGAGCGTCGCCTGCACGCAGCCGGCGGCGCACCAGGCCTGCACCAGGATGTCGCAACTGCTGCGCGAGAAGTCCAGCTTCGCCCTGCATCTGACCGCCACCCAGCGCATCCTGCCGCATGCGATGGTGATGAAAATTCAGTGCGGTGGCCTCGATGGCCTCAAGGCCCTGCTCGATGCCGATGCCGCGGCGCCGCAGGTTGATCGTCTGCTGCGTCTGGCGCAGGAACGCTACGGCGAACTGGACGCACTGCCCTTCTCCGAGATCGTGCAGGGCGTCGCAGCGTGGAAGGCCCGCCGCCGCCATCACGGAGCGCCGCGATGATTGCCGGCATGGCGGCGCTGGTCAACGCCGTACAGACCAACTGCGACATCGCCGACGCCCGCCATGCGCGCGACGTCAGTTTGTGCACCTATCTGCTCGGCATGCGCGAGTTCTATCGCTGGGAACATCAGTTGCCTTACGGCGTGTCGCCGCCGCGCGACGCGGTCGGACGCTGGATTGCCGAGCGCGAGGCGCGCTGGGAGCTGATCGCCGCCGACGACTTCGTCGCCGTGCCGGTCGCCGGCCGCGAGTTCGATCCCTTCGCCGCGGAGATGGTCAATGCAGCGCTGGCCGGCAGCGGGCTGGTGTACGGCGCGGGCATCGGACGCTTCCGCAAGCCGCACTTCTTCCTCGGCCAACTCGACCGCGAGGAGCAGCGCGGCGAGGCGCACCTGCTGGTCTGCGGCTGCGAATATGCGCGCGATGTGTCGGCGATCCCGGCGGCGTCGCAGGGTGCCACGCTGATCGTGCGCCGCGAGGCGCTGCGGCAGTGGCTGTGGGAAAAGGCCGAAGGCTGGAACGTCAAGCAGCAGGACGGTGCGCTGAAGTCGGCCCTGCTCGCTTACGGCTTCGACCTCGATCCGCAGGCCGCCATCGAGCGCATGACGGACGGCGAGATCGAAACCCTGGTGCTGCACGAGGAAGGCGAATTCGCCGCGGGCCGCCTGCTGGGCCACGCGTGGGCCGACAAGCTGGCCGGCTTCAGCGGCAAGCGCGCCGAACTGCTGGCGCGCGCGGTACGCGACAACCTCGCGGATTGCCTGGTGACGCTGCCGGCACTGCTGCAGCGGGAAGCGGAGGACTCACTGCATTTCTGGTTTTCGACCTTCGACGGCCTGCGCCGTGAACTGTTTCCGCGCCTGGTCGCGGCTTATGGTTCAAGAGTTGGCGCTTGCCGGCCCGCGCAGCGGAATCCCCGGCAGACAGAGTCCGACGCGGCGATCCTGGCCGCGGCGGCGACAGCCGGCCGCGTGCATTTCGCCGCACTCGGCCGGCGCCTGCTCGATCTCGACGAAGCCGCCATCGAGGCGCTGTCCCACCAGCCGGTGGCGATCGCGCTGTAGCGCCGGCTGCAGCCGTCCGGGTGAATGGCGGACTGAAGTCCGCCCGACGGCCCCCTAAGTTTCGCCCTATTCCTTGACGGCTTCGACGGCGATGCTGAGGCTGACTTCGTCGCTGACGTAGGGTACGTTCTTGCTCATGTTGAAATCCGAACGCTTGACCTTGGTCACGGCGTTGGCGCCGATCGCATCCTTTTTCAGCATCGGATGCGGCATGGCGTGGAAGTTGGTCACGACCAGAGTCACCGGCTTGGTCACGCCCTTGATCGTCAGGTCGCCGTCGACGGCAACCGGCTTGTCGCCATCGAACTTCACGCGGGTCGATTTGAAGCTGATGCTCGGGTATTTTTCGGTATTGAAGAAATCTTCGCCCTGGATGTGGCCGTTGAACAGCGCGAAGCCGGTGTTGACCGACTTGGCATCGATGGTCACGTCGACCGATCCCGTCTTCGCTGCGCGGTCGAGCACGATTTTGCCGCTGGTCTTGTCGAAGCGGTGCTGCTGGAAGGAGTAGCCGAGGTGGTTGTATTCGAAGCGCGGCAGGGTATGGCCGGGGTCGATGTTGAAGGTTTCGGGGGCGGCGAGGGCGGCGGCAGACAGGCTGGCAAGGGCGATTACGAGGGCGAGTTTCTTCATGGGTTTTCTCCTGGGGTGAAAAATCGGAATGCTACTTTTTGGCGGCGGCTGCGGTGGCCACCAGACGGAACTTGATCTGCACTTCATTGGCGACGGTGCCGAAGTCGGCCCAGATGCCATCGCCGATGCCGTAGTCGGCACGCTTCAACACCAGGCTGCCGTCGAAGGTGGCGGCGTTGCCTTGCTGGGTCACGGTGACCGGCGTGACTAGATCCAGGGTCTTGCCCTTGATCGTCATCTTGCCGACGACTTCGAGGCGGTTGCCGCCCAGCGGCTTGACCGAGGTCGACACGAACTTCGCGACCGGGAAGGCCTTGGTATCGAACCAGGCCTTGCCCGCGACCTCATCGTTGGCGTCCTTCGATCCGGCATCGATGCTGGCCATGTCGATTTCGAATTCGGCCTTCGCTGCGGCCGGCTTGGCCGGGTCATAGGCCAGCTTGCTGCGGAAGCTCTTGAACTGGCCTTCGACCGGAACGTTCATCTGCTTCGAGACGAAGGAGAGCGAGCTCTTGCCGGGTTGCAACTGATTGAACTCGATGGCATGCGCGGCGGGTGCCAGCGCGGTCAGAGCGCAGCTGAGGACAAGACTATTGGGCCAGAACTTCATCGGTTATCTCCGGTGGTGTTGCGCAGAAAGGGCAGCATGCGCGCGAGGATGTCGTCGCGGTCGATGAAATGGTGCTTGAGGGCGGCACCGAGGTGGGCGAGAACGATCGCCGCCATGCCGTAGTTGAGCAGTCGATGCAGCGCCTGCAACAGATCGCCGAGCGCCTCGTCCTTGGTCAGCAGGTCGGGTAGCGGCAGCACGCCGAACCAGACGGTCTGAAACCCCTTGGCCGAACTCATCAGCCAGCCGGAAAGCGGCACGGCGACCATCAGCAGGTAGAGCAGGACATGGGTTGCCGCGGCGACGGAGCGCTGCCAGGCGGGCATCGAAGCCGGCAACTCGGGCGGCCGGTGCGCCAAGCGCCAGCCCAGGCGCAGCACCACGAACAGAAAAATCGTCACGCCGGCCCATTTGTGCCAGGAATAGAACTTGAGTTTCTGCGGCGAGATCGGCAAGTCGGCCATATAGAAACCCAGGGCAAAGCTGCCGATGATCGCCAGCGCGATCAGCCAGTGCAGGCCGATGGCGGTGAAGCCATAGCTGTTGTCCGGACTGGGGGCGGCGGGGCGGGAAGTCATGGCGTGGGTGCATAGGACAAGAGCAAATCAAGCGCCGCACTTTACGCGCCGCGTCAATAATGGCAAAGAGGCGTGGCTACAAATGATTGATGCTTGATTTGCAACAATGCCTCGGAACTTTTGACTCCTGGCCGCATCGCGGGGCGATCTTTCCCGAGGCCGGCGATGTTGTCGCCCAAGCTTGTCTGATGACATACCGTATCCGATACGACCGCATCCAGGTCATATAATCGCGCTATGCCACGCTTTGCCGCGAACCTTTCCTTCCTGTTCACCGAGCGTCCGTTTTTCGAACGCTTTGCCGCGGCCCGCGCCGCCGGTTTCGCGGCCGTCGAGTTTCATTTCCCCTACGAGTACGACCGCGCGGCCCTGGCCGAGGTGGTGCTGACGTCCGGCCTCGAAGTGGTGCTGTTCAACCTGCCGGCCGGCGACTGGACGGCCGGCGAGCGCGGCATCGCCTGTCATCCGCGGCGCATTGCCGAATTCCAGGACGGCGTCGGCCTTGCCATCGAATATGCGCGGCTGCTGGGCTGCAGCCGCCTCAACTGCCTGGCCGGCATCGCGCCCGGCGACCTTGCCCATGACAAGGCGCGCGAAACCCTGATCGAGAACCTGCGTTTTGCCGCCGCGGTGGCCAAGCGCGCCGACATCCAGCTGCTGCTGGAGCCGCTCAACAGCCGCGACACGCCGGATTTTTTCGTCGCTACCCCGCGCGCCGGGCTGGCATTGATCGACGCGGTCGGCAGCGAAAACCTGCGCCTGCAATACGACATCTACCACGCTCAGGTCATGGCCGGCGACCTCGCGCGCAGCCTGGAAGAACATCTGCCGCAGATCGGCCACATCCAGCTGGCGGACAATCCGGGACGTCACGAGCCGGGCACTGGCGAAATCAATTTTCCCTTCCTGCTGCGGCATCTCGATCGCATCGGCTACAGCGGCTGGGTCGGTTGCGAATACCAGCCGAGCGGACGCAGCGAGGACAGCTTCGGCTGGCTCAAGGGATGGCTGTGACCCATCTGCAGCAGCGCGCGCTGCTGCGCGACCTGTTCGATGCCGCCGTGGCGGCGGCCGACCCGGCGCGCTGTCTGCCGGCCTGGCTGCCGGATGCACCCAGAGGCCGCACCGTGGTGGTCGGCGCCGGCAAGGCCGCGGCGGCCATGGCGCGAGCGGTCGAGGACAACTGGCGCGGCGACCCGCAGCGCCTATCCGGCATCGTCGTCACGCGTTACGGACACGGCGCGCCGACACGGCGCATCGAGGTCGTCGAGGCCTCGCATCCGGCGCCCGACGAGGCCGGGCAGCAGGCCGCCGCGCGCGTGCTGGCAGCCGTAGCGGGACTCACGGCGGACGACCTGGTGCTGGTACTGCTTTCGGGCGGCGGTTCGGCCCTGCTCGCGGCACCGATGGCCGACATCACGCTGGCCGATAAGCGCGCCGTGACCAAGGCCTTGCTCGCCTGCGGCGCCAGCATCGGCGAAATCAACTGCGTCAGGAAACACCTCTCGGCGATCAAGGGCGGCCGCCTGGCGCTGGCCGCCCAGCCGGCGCGGGTGCTGACCCTGGCGATTTCCGACGTGCCGGGCGACGAGTTGTCCACCATTGCCTCCGGTCCCACCGTGCCCGACCCGAGCACCTGCGCCGATGCGCTGGAGATCGTCGCGCGCTACGGCATCGAACTGCCCGCCGCGGCGCGCCAGGCGCTCGCCAGCGGCGCCGCCGAAACGCCGAAGCCCGACCATGCCGGATTTGCCCGCTGCGAGTCGCAGGTCATCGCCACGGCGCAGGCTTCGCT
>JAXMJU010000031.1:0-3304 GCA_034376265.1 Sulfuritalea sp. | reverse complement strand
GTTGACGGGGGAGGAGTTCTGCTCCCTTTCCCGCAAAGGGAAGGAGTTCCGCTCCCTCCCCTCCAAGGGGAGGGTCGGGGTGGGGATGGGGGCAGCCGACGGACTTACACCGCAGCCAGCGCCTGCTCCAGGTCGGCCTTGATGTCGTCGATGTGTTCGATGCCGATCGACAGGCGCACCATGTCGTCGCTGACGCCGGCCTTCTTCATCTCTTCTGCCGAGAGCTGGCGGTGCGTGGTGCTGGCCGGATGGCAGGCGAGGCTCTTGGCGTCGCCGATGTTCACCAGCCGCGTGACCAGCTTCAACGCATCCTGGAAGCGGCCGCCGGCCGCCATGCCGCCGCCCTGGCCATTGACGCCGAAAGAGAGGATGCCCGAGGCGCGGCCGCCCATGTACTTCCGGATCAGCGCGTGGTCGGCGTGGTCGGGCAGGCCGGCGTAATTGACCCACTTCACCTTGGCGTGGCCCTTGAGATAGTTGGCCACGGCCAGGGTGTTCTCGCAGATGCGGTCCATGCGCAGCGCCAGTGTCTCGATGCCCTGCAGGATCAGGAAGGAATTGAAGGGCGAGATCGCCGCGCCGGTGTTCCTCAGCGGCACCACGCGGGCGCGGCCGATGAAGGCCGCGGGGCCGAGGGCTTCGGTGTAGACCACGCCGTGGTAGGACACGTCGGGTTCGTTGAGGCGCTTGAAGCGGGCCTTGTGCTGCGCCCAGGGAAACTTGCCGGAATCGACGATGACACCGCCGATGCTGTTGCCATGGCCGCCGAGATATTTGGTCAGCGCATGCACCACGATGTCGGCGCCGTGCTCGAAGGGGCGGCACAGGTAGGGCGTCGGCACCGTGTTGTCCACCATCAGCGGTACGCCGGCGTCATGGGCGATCTTGGCCAGCGCGGCGAGGTCGACCACGTTGCCCAGCGGATTGCCGATCGATTCGCAGAACACGGCCTTGGTGCGGCCGTCGATCAGCGGCTTGAAGCTTTCCGGATCGCGGTAGTCGGCGAAGCGCACTTCGATGCCGTATTGCGGCAGGGTGTGGGCGAACAGGTTGTAGGTGCCGCCGTAGAGCGTGCCGACCGAGACGATGTTGTCGCCGGCTTCGGCGATGGTCTGGATCGCGTAGGTGATCGCCGCCATGCCCGAGGCCACGCCTAAGCTGGCGATGCCGCCTTCCAGTTCCGCCATGCGCTTTTAGTTACGGCCGCTGCGCTTAACGCCGATAAGGCTGGCGTTAGCCTTCACTGAAACTCCGCTACGCTTCGTTTTCCAGCACGTCGGTGGTCGGGTTCATGATGCGCGTGTAGATGTTGCCGGCCACCTTGAGGTCGAACAGGTCGGCGCCGTGCTGGGTGTCGTCGAAAGCGTAGGATGTGGTCTGATAGATCGGCACCGCGACGGCCTTGGTGGTCGGATCGGGACTGTAACCGCCATGCACGGCGATGGTTTCGATTTTCATTCTGGGTCTTCCTCGGGACGGTGGAGGGCGGCAGTATAAAGTCATAGGGTCCGGGCATGAAACGACTACTTTTTGCATTGCTGATGACGTGTTCGCTGGCCTGGGGCCAGACCCTGGAGATCATCAGTCTCAAGCATCGCAGTGCCGAACAACTGTTGCCGCAACTGGCGCCCTTCGTCGAGCCGGGCGGCGCGTTGAGCGGCAAGAACGACCAGCTCTTCCTGCGCGCCTCGGGCCGCAACCAGGCCGAGATCAGGAAGCTCGTCGCCGCACTCGACACGCCGCTGCGGCGGCTGATGATCACGGTGCGTCAGGGCGCGTCGAGCAGCGGTGAGGCTGGCGGCGGCGGGGCGTCGGCGCGGATCGAGATCGGCGGCGACGGCGCGGCGATCGGCGGCCGCGCCCGGGTCTACCGGTCCGACCGCCGCAGCCGGCGCGACAGCCAGCAGCAGGTGCAGACCGTCGATGGCGGACGTGCGGCGATCCTGGTCGGCGAATCCCTGATCCTGCCCTTGCGCCAGGTGGTCATGACGCCGGCCGGCGTGGTGCTGTCGGAAAGCCTGGTGCAGCGCGACCTGGGCACCGGCTTCGTCGCCGTGCCGCGCCTCAACGGCGAGCGCGTGACCCTCGAAATCAGCCCGCGCGACGACACGCCGGGCGCGGTACCCGGTTCGGTCAATAGCCAGCGCCTGGTTACCACGGTCAGCGGCCGGCTCGGCGAATGGATCGAGCTGGGCGCTTCGTCCGGCGCGCAGAGCGGCAGTTCCGCCGGGACTACGGTTTACGGCACGCGATCGGCGTCCCGCCAGCGCCAACTCTTGCTCAAGGTGGACGAATTGCGGGACTAATTGCGCGACGAATTGAGGTATTGAAGGCGCGCCACGGCGGGCGTCGCCTCGGGTAGACTCGAAGCACGATAACGAGGAATTCGGGAGCTTCGCTGATGGCTGAACGCAGCATTTGCATGTCCACCCTGGCCGCGACGCCGGGCCAGCGCCTGGCGCTGGCCGTGCGCCGCGCCGATGGCGAAGTGTTGCTGCCGGCAGGCACCGAACTGGAAGTCGAGCACCTGCGGCACCTGATCCAGCGCGGCATCGACTGCATCCACGTGGCACAGGAGGAAACCCGCGACGCGGCAGAGATCGAGCGCGACGTCGCTGCCGCCGCAGCCCGTGTCGCCTACCTGTTCCGCGGCCCCGGCAGCGTCGCCCGCGAAGAACTCGCAGAAACCCTCGCCGACTATCGGCGGCGCGCGGCGTCATGAACGTGCGCCTGTCCCTCGACCAGGTGCTGACGCAGGCGGCGAAACTGCCGGCGCTGCCGCAGATCGTGGCGCAGATCATCGATATGCTGGGCGACGAGGAAGCCAGCGTCGAATCCCTGAGCACGCATATCGTCAGCGATCCGGCCGTCGTGGCGCGTCTGCTGGCGGCCGCCAACGCCGGCGCGCTGGGTACCGGCGGGCGGATCACCTCGGTGCGCCAGGCGATCATGCTGCTCGGCGTCGGCCGCGTGCGCGACATCACGCTCGCCACCGCCATCATCGACCGCTACAAGGCGGCGCCGCCTTTCGATGCCCATCGCCTCTGGCTGCACAGCGTCGGCGTGGCCGTCTGCGCGCAGGAAGTGGCGCGCATCGCCGGGCTGGACCCCGACATCGCCTACACCGCCGGGCTGCTGCACGACATCGGCCAACTGCTGCTGTTCGCCGTCAATCCGGCCGCCTACGGCCTGATGCTGACGCAGAAGGCCGCGCGCGACATGGACATCGTCGAGGCCGAGCGCGAATTCCTGGGGCTCGATCACGCCCATGTCGGCGGTGAGCTGGCGCGCCTGTGGAAATTGC
>JAXMJU010000030.1:0-40625 GCA_034376265.1 Sulfuritalea sp. | reverse complement strand
CCGCGACGGGTTGACGCCCGATGCGCTACTTTGACGCCGGCAGCGCGGTCGCCAGGTCCATGACCGCTGCCGCATAGAAGCTGCTGCGGTTGTAGCGCGTGATCACATAGAAGTTGCGATAGCCGAGGCGGTACTCGGTGGCCGCGTTGGGCGTGATCAGATCGATCAGGGCCGCCGGCCGGTCGGGAAACGCCTCGCCGGCCTCGTCCGGCGCCGTGTCGTCAGCGCCAACTCTTGTCAGTCGCACATTGGCCGCGGCCAACTGCCGCGGCGCGCGTTGCGGCGCGATGCCCTCGTCGATCAGCGCCTGCACGCCATCGCCGGTGATGGCGACGGCCACGGCGATCGGGGCATCGCGTTCCCAGCCGTGGTCGGCCAGAAAATTGGCGACGCTGCCGATGGCGTCGGCCGGGCTGGCATCCAGATCGATGCGGCCGTCATCGTCGAAGTCGATCGCGAAGCGGCGGCGGGAGGACGGCAGGAACTGCGGCAGACCCAGAGCGCCGGCGTAGGAGCCGATGTAGGACAGCGGGCTTCGGCTTTCCTCGCGCGCCAGCAGCAACAGTTCTTCGAGCTCGCGGCGAAACAGTTCGGCCCGCGGCGGGTAGTCGAAGGCCAGGGTGGTCAGCGCGGCAAAGGTTTCGAAGCGGCCCGGATGTTTGCCGTAGAAAGTTTCAATGCCGATGATGGCGGCGATGATCTCGGCCGGCACGCCAAAGCGCGATTCGGCGGCGGCCAGTTCGGCGCCATGGAGCTGCATGAAGCGCCGCCCCGCGGCGATGCGTTTCGGCTCGACAAAGCGCCCGCGGTAGGCCTGCCAGGAGCGCACGGCGGGATCCCTGGGCGGCAGGATGGCCTTGATCACGGCGGCGATCGGCTGGGTCCGGCGAAACAGCCCATTGAGCGATTCCGCATCGAAATCGTGCTGCCGCTCCATGTGCTCGACGAAGGCCTGCACATCGGCGCGCTGCGCATAGTCCTCGGCGTGCGGCTGTGCGCTGACGATGGCCAGCACCATGATGATAAACAGGCGCGTCATGGCCTGAATCCGGCGATGTGGCGCTTGAGCCGCTCCAGGTCGCTGCCCTGTGGCGCGGGACCGTAGCGCAGGCGTACATACAGGGCGGCTATTTCGCGAATTCCCGCGGCATGGTGCGGCGCCAGGGCGGCCGCGCGTTCGGCAAAGGCCAGCGGTCCCTCCCAGGATTGCCAGGCAATGCCACGCTTGGCCAGACGGCGGGTGAATCGTCGCCATGCCGCCAGCGCCGGATCGACGCGCAGGCGATTGCGCAGTATCCAGGCGGTCAGTCCGAGCATGACCGCGCCGCAGAGAACCGACAGCACCGCGGTCATGCTGCGCCAGTCCGGCGCGCTCATGCCCAAGCTGGCCAGCAGGTCGCGCTGGCGCTGCGGGTTGTAGCCGAGCACCCATTGATTCCAGCCGTTGGTCACGGCGTCCAGCCGGTGGCGCAAGTCCTTGAGCCAGGTGGCGCGGGCCAGGAAGGGCAGGCCTTCGCCGGCGGGAATGGCCGCGGCCAGATTGCTGTTGATGCGGCTCGGCGCGGAAATCGCCGTCGGGTCGACGCGCACCCAGCCGCGCCCGGCAACCCAGGCTTCCGCCCAGGCGTGGGCATCGTATTGGCGCACCTCCAGATAGCCGTCCACCGGATTGACTTCGCCGCCCTGATAGCCCGCCACCACCCTGGCCGGGACGCCCGCGCTGCGCAGGCTGAAAACAAACGCGGCGGCAAAGTGTTCGCAGAAGCCGCGCTTGGTATCGAACAGAAACTCATCGACCATGTCGGCGCCGAGCAGCGGTGGATTCAAGGTGTAGATCAGGAGTTGCTGGTTGAACAGATTCTCCGCCGCGGCCAGTATGGCCGCCCCATCGTCGCCGTGCTGAGCGCGCCAAGTGGCGCCGATGGCGCGGGTGCGGGGATTGCCGGCCTCCGGCAGGGCCAGCGCCGCACGCAACACGGCAGGAGATTCCTTCTCGCCGGCGATCGCTTCGGGCCAGGCGCTTTGCGTATAGCGCACGCGATTGCGCACCGCCAGTCGGGCGATCGGCTGATAGTCGACGGTCAAGGCGCTGTCTGCCGGCAAGGTGGCCGGCATTTCCAGCGCAAACAGCCAGAATTTTCCATGCGGCTCCAAGGTCACTTCGTAGTCCACCGGGGTTCCCGATCCGGCATATGGAACTGTCGGATAGGCTCTGAGGGTTTGCGCAACCCGCCAGCTGCGTCCGTCGAACGCTGGCATCACCGGGCCGCGCCAGTAAAGCTGCGATTGCGCCGGTACCGCGCCCTGGAAGCGCACCCGGAAGGCGATGGCATCCGACTGCGAGAGCTGGGCGATCGTGCCCGGCGCCATGGTGTCGGACAAACCCGACACGGCCGAAAAGCGATCCTGCGGAAGGCCCCAGAGCGGACCCTGCACGCGCGGAAACAAGACGAACAGCAGCAGCATGAAAGGCATCGCCTGCGCCAGCATCAACGCGGCACGCCGTAGCTGTTGCCACGGCTGCGGGCGGTCGTCGCTGGCGGCGAGCAGGGCGGCGGTGGTGATCAGCACCGTCAGGCCGGCCAGCAAGGCGGTGGCTATCGTCTGGGTGAACAGGAACTGGCCGAGGACCAGGAAGTAACACAGCAGCGCGGTAGCCACGGCATCGCGTGCCGCACGCAGTTCGAGCAGTTTCAGCGCCAGAAACACCACCAGCAGCGCGATGCCCGGCGTGCGGCCCATGATCGTGCGGTATTGCAGGAAGACGCCGACTGTACCCGCCATGACCAGCAGGACCAGCAGCCAGCGCGGCGGCAAGTGCCACTGGCGCCAGGTCAGCGCGGCGCGCCAGGCGAACGCGCTTGTCGCGGCAAGCGAAAGCCACAGCGGAACCTGCTGCGCCAGCGGCGCGCTGGCGGCAAGGGCCGTGACCAGCAGCCACCAGGCCTGGCGGCCGCTGACGGGACGGTTAGCCCTGGCCATCCTGGTACAGCGCCAAGGCGCGCAGGCCGGCAGCGAGTTGCTCCGGGCCGTTGTCCGGCGCCAGTTGCAGCGCGGGCAGCCGCAAGCCCCAGGCCAGACCGGCGGCATCGGCATCGAGCATCCAGCGGGCGAGGATGGCCAGCCGCTGTTCGCTGGCGATCGCGTCGGGCAGGGTATTCCAGTCGAGCCAGATCTGTTGTGCGCTCGCACCCGAGAACAGCTTGGTCAGCAGCGGCCCATCCTGCTGACGGGCGACGGCCTTCCATGCGACATGGCGTGGCGCATCGGCCACCTGGTGCTTGCGCAAACCGGAAAAATCATCCGCGCCGCGGCCGTCCCGGGTCGAGCCTCGCGCCGCCTCACCGCCCCAGGGCAGCGGAGGCGCCGTGGCGGCCGGGGCCGGATAGACCAGACAGTTGAAATCTGGAACGGCATAGCTCCAGGCGCGCACCAGCCCCAGCGGCCAGGTGGTTTCGATGGTGGCGCGCGGCATCGGCAGCCAGCCGCGCTTTGTGGCGGCGACTCCCAGGGTGGCCAGCGTGCTGGCCTGCGGCCCGACATCGACTTCAAGCGGCCCATCGGCATTGATGAACAAACGCAAACTGCTGCGGGCATCGGGGCGCTGGCTTTTCAGGACCAGCGCAAACCGGGCCACATCGCCGACGAATACCGGCTCGCAGCGGCCGGGCCGGATTTCGAGCAGGGCAAGATTGCGGAAGGTGTGAAGTATGGTGACGACGCCCAGTCCGGCCAGGAGAAACACCAGCGCGTGACCGAGGCTCAGGTTGTAGTTCATCGCGCCGAGCAGGATGACCCCCAGCGCGGTGGCGTAGGCCAGTCCGGCCCGCGTCGGCAGGACATAGACGCGGCGTTGGGTGAGGACAATCGGCGTCGGCTCCGGCGGGCGCACACGCAAGGCCCAGCGGACGAATGTTTCGTGCATCCGGTGGCGCAGGGCGGCGAGCATCAAGGGATTATTCCCGCGGGCGTTAGGGCAGTGGCACCGCTTCGATGAGAGCGGCGGCAACCGCATGGGAATCGGTGTGGGCGACGTCGTCGGCGGGCCTCAGCCGATGGGAGATGACTCCGGGCAGCACGGCCTGCACGTCTTCCGGCAGTACATGGTCGCGGCCTTCGAGCAAGGCCCAGGCGCGCGCCACCGCCAGCAGCGCGAGGCAGGCACGCGGCGACAAACCGGCCTGCCAGCGCGGCGTGGTACGGGTGTGCGCGGCCAGCGCCTGCACGTAATCGATCAGGGCGGCGGAGGCATGTACCGCACGCACTTTGTTCTGCAGATCGATCAGTTGCTGCGGCGCTATGCGCGGGCCCAGATTGGCGACCATTTCATGGCGATCGGCACCGGCCAGCAACTCGCGTTCTGCGGCGGCATCGGGATAGCCGAGTTCGATCTTTAGCAGGAAGCGGTCGAGCTGGGATTCGGGCAAGGGGAAGGTGCCGATCTGATGTGTCGGGTTCTGCGTGGCAATGACGAAGAACGGCTGGGGCAGGGCACGGGTCTCTCCCTCCGCCGTCACCTGGCGCTCTTCCATGGCTTCCAGCAAGGCACTCTGTGCCTTGGGTGTGGCGCGGTTGATCTCGTCGGCCAGCACGACCTGGGTGAAGATCGGTCCCGGATGAAAATGGAAGGCGCCGCTGCCCCGGTCGAAGATCGAAACGCCGAGAATGTCCGCCGGCAGCATGTCGCTGGTGAACTGGATGCGTTGAAAATCCAGGCCCAGCACGCGCGCCAGCACATGGGCCAGGGTGGTCTTGCCGACTCCCGGCAAGTCCTCGATCAGCAGGTGGCCGCGCGCCAGCAAGCAGGCCACAGAGAGTCGGATCGGCCGTTCCTTGCCGAGGATGATGCGGTTGATATCGGCCAGAACGGCTTCGAGTTCGGGGAGGCGCATGGGGTCGGGGCGCAGACTTTGATGGATAATATGTTTTTGCGCCACATTGTAAGTCATCAGCCAAGACGCCCGTCATGACAATTACCGCCTATATTACCCATCGCGACTGCTGGCAGCACGACATGGGCGCCCACCATCCGGAATGCCCGGATCGCCTTGGCGCCATCAGCGATCGCCTGATCGCGTCCGGGCTCGATGCCTACCTGCAGTTTCACGATGCACCGCTGGCGGAGATGGATCAGTTGTTGCGCGTGCATTCGCGCTCCTACATAGACCATGTGTATGACAGCAGTCCGGCGCACGGCATCGTGCATCTGGATCCCGATACCGCGATGTCGCCGGGCACCCTGCAGGCGGCCCTGCGTTCAGCCGGGGCGGGCTGCTACGCCACCGATCTGGTGATGCGCGGACTAGTGCAGAACGCTTTCTGTGCCGTGCGTCCGCCCGGCCATCACGCCGAGCGCGCGAAGGCGATGGGTTTCTGTTTTTTCAACAACGTCGCCGTTGCCGCGCGCCACGCACTCGAAGCCTGGGGGCTTTCGCGCGTGGCGATCGTCGATTTCGATGTGCATCACGGTAACGGTACCGAGGACATCTTTGGCGGCGACCCGCGGGTGCTGATGACGGGGATTTTTCAGCATCCGTTCTACCCGTATTGCGGAACCGAGAATCCGGCATCCAACATGTGCAACGTTCCGCTGCCGGCGGGAACCCGCGGCGAAGACTTCCGCCAGGTGGTCTACGACATATGGCTGCCTCGGCTGCGGGAATTCCGGCCGGAAATGATCTTCGTCTCGGCGGGCTTCGATGCCCATTACGAGGATGACATGGCTTCGCTGGGCCTGGTCGAATCCGACTATGCCTGGGTCACCGAACAGATCAAGCAGGTGGCCGGCGAGTTTTCCAAGGGGCGCATCATTTCCTTGCTGGAGGGCGGCTATGTGCTTTCCGCACTGGCGCGCAGCGTTACCACCCACATCAAGGTACTGGCTGATTTGTAAGCTGGTTTTGCGGGGTGTGCCGCAGGATGTCCATCAGTTAGAATTCATTCTTTCTTGCACTTACTTGGCTGTCGCTTGCGGCATGCAGTTTCGGATACGTTCATGAAGACCATACAGGGTTCCATTCCCGCCATACTCACGCCGATGCAGGACGATGGTTCGCTCGACCTGCCAGGTCTGCAGCGCCTGCTCGACTGGCACATCAGCGAGGGTTCCGACGGTGTCGTCATCGTCGGCACCACGGGTGAATCGCCGACGGTCAATTACGACGAGCATTGCGCGCTGATCGAAACAACGGTGCGGCACGTCGCCGGGCGCATCCCAGTGATCGCCGGTACCGGCGCCAATTCCACCGCGGAGGCGATCGAACTGGCGCATTTCGCCAAGTCAGCCGGCGCCGATGCGCATCTTTCGGTCGTGCCTTACTACAACAAGCCGACGCAGGAAGGGCTTTTCCGGCATTTCAAGGCGATTGCCGAGGCGGTCGATCTGCCGATGATTCTCTACAACGTGCCGGGGCGTACGGTGGCGGACTTGGCGAACGACACGACCCTGCGTCTGGCGCAGGTGCCCGGAATCGTCGGCATCAAGGATGCCACGGCCAATATCGAGCGCGGTTCCGATTTGCTGAAGCGGGCGCCTGCCGGCTTCAGTGTCTATAGCGGCGACGACGCTACGGCCATCGCCCTGATGCTGCTGGGCGGCAAGGGTTCCATTTCGGTCACGGCGAACGTCGCACCGTTTTTGATGCACCAGATGTGCGCGGCGGCAATCGCGGGCGATCTGGCGACGGCGCGCGAGACGAATTTCCGCCTGCTGGGTCTGCATCGCAACCTGTTTCATGAAGCCAACCCGATTCCGGTGAAGTGGGCCGTGCAGCAGTTGGGACTGATCGGTGGCGGCATCCGTTTGCCGATGACGCCTTTATCACCGGACTTCCATGAACGCCTGCGCGCAGCCATGCGCGAAGCCGGAATCGTCCTCTGACCAGGAAACTGATATTCAATGAACCGTCCATTCTCGCTGCTGTCCGTGTCGCTGTTGCTGATCGGCATGCTTGCCGGCTGCAGCGGCAACATCCTTCCGGAATCGAAGAAGATCGAGTACAAATCCGCCGGCAAGCTGCCGCCGCTTGAAATTCCCCCCGACCTGACGCAGCAGAGCCGCGATGAACGATATGCGGTGCCGGACGTTTCCGCCAGCAAGGGTTCCGCCACTTACTCGGCGTACTCGAGCGAACGCTCCGGACAGGCACGCACCACGACGGCCCAGGATCTGCTGCCGCAGGTGGACAAGATGCGCATCGAGCGCGCGGGTACCCAGCGCTGGCTGGTGGTCGGCGGATCTCCAGAGAAGCTCTGGCCCGGCGTCAAGGAGTTCTGGCAGGAACTGGGTTTCCTGGTGAATGTGGAATTGCCCGAAGCCGGGATCATCGAAACCGACTGGGCCGAGAACCGTGCCAAGATTCCGCAGGACATTATTCGGGGCACTATCGGAAAAGTATTCGACAGCCTCTATTCGACGGCGGAGCGGGACAAGTTCCGTACCCGTCTGGAAAAGGGCACGGAACCCGGCACGGTCGAGATCTACATCAGCCATCGCGGCATGTACGAGATCTACACCAACGAAGGCAAGAGCGAGACGCGCTGGCAGCCGCGTCCAGCGGATCCCGAACTGGAAGCCGAGATGCTGCGGCGCCTGATGGTCCGCCTGGGTGTTGACGAAACGCGTGCCAAGACGATGGTGGCTGCCGAGCAGCGCCAGGATCGCGCCAAACTTTCGCGCGCGACCGATGGGGCCGGCGCATTGCTGCTGGAAGAGGCGTTCGATCGGGCTTGGCGGCGCGTCGGGCTGGCTCTGGATCGCGTCGGATTTACGGTCGAGGATCGTGACCGCTCGCAGGGCCTGTATTTCGTGCGCTATGTGGACCCCGATGCGGACAGCAAGAAAAAGGATGACGACAAGGGCTTCCTGTCCAAGCTGATGTTCTGGAAGGGCGCTGCCGGTGACAAGCCGAACCAGGCCCAATACCGCATTCACCTCAAGACCGCCGGCGAATCGACCAGCGTGCAAGTGCTGACCCGTGAAGGGGGTGTTGATCGGTCGGATACTTCTCGACGCATCCTGGGCCTGCTGCACGAGCAGTTGAAGTAGGCGCGGTGCGCTTTGCGTCGCTCGGCAGCGGCAGCCGGGGCAACGCCCTGCTGGTCGAGGCCGGCAACACCCGTCTGCTGGTCGACGCCGGATTCGGTCCGCGCGAAATGTCGCGGCGGCTGGAACGCCTGGGCCTCACGGCCGAGGCCGTCGATGCGGTGCTAGTTACCCATGAGCATTCCGATCACATCGGGGGTGTTTTTGCCTGTGCCCGGCGTTTTGGCTGGGCCGTGCTGCTGACACACGGGACCCTGGCCGCGTGTGCCGACGTCGGCGCCGATATGCATGCCACGATCATCGACAGCCACGAGTCGCTTTCAGTCGGTGATATTTGCGTGCAGCCTTTTCCAGTTCCGCACGATGCCCGCGAGCCCGTTCAATTTGTTCTTGGCGATGGCGCTCGGCGACTTGGCGTTCTGACCGATGCAGGCCATGTGACGCCGCATATGGTGGCCATGCTGGAGACATGCGACGCCCTCGTGCTGGAATGCAACCACGATGCCGGGATGCTGGAGCAGGGGCGCTATCCGCGGGCATTGAAGCGCCGGGTCGGCGGCCCGTGGGGTCATCTCGACAATGCGGCGGCCGCCTCGTTGTTGTCGCGGATTGGGCGCTCGCGTTTGCGTCATGTGGTGGCGGCCCATCTCTCCGAGGAGAACAATCGCCCTGCACTTGCGCAGGCGGCATTGTCCGCAGTACTGGAATGCGAGCAGGATTGGATCGGGGTCGCGACCCAGGACCAAGGATTTGTCTGGCGCGATCTGTGAACTGAACACGGCGGTGATTTTTGGCAAAAAAAAGCCAGCCCGAAGGCTGGCTTTTTCATGCCCGAAGGCAGGTGAAAATTTACTTCTTCGCCGGGTCAGCAGCCGGAGCGGCAGCAGCCGGAGCAGCGGCGTCAGCGGGCTTCGCCGCGTCAGCGGCAGGAGCGGCAGCCGGGGCAGCGGCGGGAGCCGGAGCGGCGGCCGGGGCAGCGGGGGCTTCGGTTTTGCCACAGGCGGACACTGCCAGGGCGAGGAGGGCAGCTACGAGGAGAGAGTGCTTCATTTTAGTGAGATCCTTAACGTTATGGAGATACTTGGCCAATTGGTTGACCGCAACGTTGCCGTTTCAGGCAACCAATGATCATATCACATTAACAATGTTTGATTGTGCGGTAGCTGCAGCGGGGGCACGATGAATTTGTTCTAACCCGAAGCGCGAGCAGTCGAACGAGCTGAGTTCTTGGTCATACGGAGGTAGTCGAAGACGAGGCGGGTATTTCGGTTGAGGCGGCGCATTTTTTCGGCGATGGTGGTATTGCCATCGGAGAAGGCTTTGAGAACACCGACGGCAAAGCGGCGTAGTCGGGACACATTCGCGGGGCCGTGGCCAGCGCAAATACGGGAGCGATCTTCGTGAAAGTTCCAGTCGATCACGTAGTGGCAGCTATTCTCGATGACCCAGTGGCCGCGATTGGTGGTGAGGACGGATTTGGGCGAGGCCTGTTCGGGCGTGTGACTGGTGATGCCCAAGGCCAGTTCGGTCGTGAGTTGGCCGGATTTCTTGTGCAGAACTTCGCACTCGATCATGAAGACCTGCCCGACATGGGGAAAGTCGAGGAAAGTGTTCAAGGCCGTGCTGCACCAGATGCGCCGCGTTTCAACCCGGCCGTGATCGGGAGGTGAGACGTCGACATGGTGGGGCGTTCCACGCTGGTGGAACAACAACGCAATGTCGTCCTGGAGTTTGCGTTGATTGCCTTTGACGGTGAAATGGTAATGCGCCTGACGTTCGATCAAATAGATCGCCAGCTTGCGCTGCGTGAGCAGGGCATCGGCGCTGATCGTCTTGCCGGCAATCGCGATGGAATCGAGCACGGCGGCAAACATCCCGATTTCATTGGTCTGTTTGGCAGTCTCCTGACCTTCTACGGGGAGCGTGCCGACTTTTTTTGGGTGTAGCACTGGGCTGACTCATGGCCGACGACACTCATGATGTGAGTTTGCCGTCCGTCTGCATCGATGGCATTGCGCATGGTCTTGCCGTCAATCGCCAGGCTTTGGTCGGTTTGCCCGTAATCGGCGTTCCAGCGCTGAAGCGCTCGGTCGAGCGCGTCGGGATCCACCCGGATGAGCAGATCGCGAATGATGCTTTCGCTGGGAACGAGACGCTGCCGGTTCTCGATCCGGCAGCCGAAGCGTTCGCGTGCCTTGGTACCCAGATCCCTGGCCCATCCGGCAATCGCCTTGTAACCGTCCATGCCGCACAAGGTGGCTCCGGCGGCGATGGCCAGAACCACGGGGAGCGGGTGACGTCGGCCTTGCGCCCGGCGCGGGTCGGGAATGTCTTTGAAGTAAGCGGGCAAAGCGGAGATATGGTCGACGGCGAGCATGATCTTGGGCGAGTCCTGACGGTAAGTGTCCTGTAGTACCGGGCGCGAAAGCTGGGACTGGGCGTCACGTTGCAAGGGGCGCACAAAGACCAGTTTGGATGTGCCATCGCGTGCGCTGTATCCGCCTTGAATGCGCCGGCTGCCTTGGGTTTGTCCGACGCAGATCCAATTACTGGCGCGATAGACCGTGCCGCGATAGCGTGTCGGATCAACGAAGGTTTCCAGCACCAGCAACGGCTGTTTGAAATGGGTGAGCCAATCGACACCGATCCGCGCTTCGCACAACGCGAGCACTTTCGACCCCAGGTTGGGCCAGTGCCACGCCGGCAGGATCAGAAACCGGCTATTGTTGGCGATCAGTTTCAGCCGACCGTATTGATGCCGATAGTTCCAGCCAATCCAGCGGTCGCGTGCCGCACATTTCAACGAGGATGCGGAAAACGTCAGGAGGGCAACCCATTCCTGTTCGTGTGTGGCGACATACCAGAGCGTATGACCGATCTTTGCCAGATCGCCCAGATAGTGGTGCGCCTGCATCAGTTCCCGGTAACGGGTCTCTTCCCCAGGTCGCACCGGACGAACGCAAATCCGTTTCAGATCCAACTCCATGCCCACCTTTTTACATGGATCGATCGGGTTTGTCCAGCTTTACATATCAACCGCCTGTTCCGGCTCTACATTACTGATAGGGGAAATTCACCGTGCCCCTGCAGCGGTCGGCGCCACGAACAAGGATTGAGCGGCGTATAATCCCGCCTCCTTTCCAGCAGGCGGTAGCATGAACCTACTCTTCCTCGCGCTGGTAGCTTACTTCCTTGTCTTTACCGGCGCCGCTTCGGCGGACGACGACAGCGGACTGCGTCCGCAGCGCTTTGTCTACCACCCGCTGGTGCTGGACGAAATGGGTCCCACGCTCAGCCCCGAAGTGCAACTCGGTCCGTTCGCCGATCGCAGTCGCTCCTATTTGCTCGATATCAGCGAAGACGAGTTTGCCGGCAAGCCGGACCGCATTGTGCGCAATGTGTGGGACCGTATTCGATATGGATTTGCCATGCCGCCATTGCGGGGCCCCTTGGTCGCCGAACGCGAAATCTGGTACGGCCAGCGCAAGGACCTTATCGCCAATATCAGCCACAAAGCCAGGCGCTATCTCTTTCACGTTGTCGAAGCGGTCGAGAAGCGCGGCCTGCCGACGGAACTGGCGCTTCTGCCCATCGTTGAAAGTGGATTCGAACCGGGTGCGTTATCAACTGCTCAGGCCGCGGGTTTGTGGCAGTTCATTCCGGGCACGGCGCAGCGTTATCGCCTGAAACTCACCGCGCATTACGATGCCAGGCGCGACATCGTGGCCTCGACCGAAGCGGCGCTGGATTATCTGGAATTCCTGCATGGCATGTTCAACGACTGGCAACTCGCACTCGCCGCCTATAACTGGGGTGAAGAGGCAGTCCAGCGAGCCATTCAGCGCAATAAGGCGAAGGGCTTGCCGACCGATTACGAAAGCCTCGTCGTGCCGGAGGAAACCAAATACTACGTGCCGAAGCTGATGGCAGTCCGGAACATCGTACTGAGCCCGGAACTGCACGGAGTCGAACTGGCGGACATTCCGAATACTCCCTATTTTGGTGGGATCGATGTCCCCATGGCGCTTGACCTCCAGTCCATAGCGCGCCTCGCCGGTGTGCCGGCCGCCGAAGTTCTGGCACTGAATCCGTCGCACAATTCCTTGATCATTTCCGGCAAGGGCAAGCCGGCGATATTGCTGCCGACCGATCGGATCAAGGCGTTTGCCCAGAAAATCGCCAACTTCGCGGTGAAGACCCGCGAAATTCGCAAGCGGAATTCACGCATCGGCGTTCAGAAGTCGCTGATAGGTTTCGATTTGCCGGTGGCAAAGCCGTTATGAAGGGATATCGGGAAGCGTGCGCGATGTTTTGCCTGCTTCTCGTCCAGGTCGTAGAGCCGGCCTCCGCCACCGAGCCGGAAAAGCCGGTACTGAGTTATGAGCAGACCGAGGATCGGGCCGGCTTCATTGTCCTGGTAAGAAAGGCCCGGCAGGGCGATACGGAATCGCAGTGGCAAGTCGGGCAGATCTACGCCCGGTTAGGCGAACCGGCGCGCGCCTTGCCCATGCTTCAGGCCGCTGCCGTCGCCGACCATCCGCGCGCAGCTGCGCTGTTGGCTTCGCTGTACGAAGAGGGGCGCGGTACCGCGAAGAGCCGCGAAGAGGCCATGCGCTGGTATCGGCTGGCCGCCGACCGCGGCGAAGCACAAGCCATGGTCGCACTCGGCCGCTTGTTGTTGCAGGATCGCGGGCCCGAGGCGCGCGAATCCGCCTGGCGGTGGTTGCGGCAGTCTGCCCGTCTGGATGATCGCGACGGCCAATACCATCTCGGCTGGTTGCTGGCCCAGCCCGGCCCGGCGCACGACGATGCCCAAGCGTATCAACTGTTCGTCAAGTCTGCGGCTCAAGGCCATGTCGGCGCCCAAGTGGCGGCAGCGATCCACCTGCTGGACGGCCGCGGGGTGGCCAAAGACAAAAAGGCCGCTGCCGACTGGCTGCTGCGAGCCGCGAAAGCACAGGATCCAGTCGCGCACTATCATTTGGCCCGCTTGCGCGAAGGCGCTACGGAGGGTGATCTTGATGCGGTGCGCAATTCCTATCGAATTGCGGCAACCGCCGGTCACCGCGAAGCGCAATTCGCCCTGGGCGCGATCTTGGCGAAATCCCGGGTGGAGGCAGAGCGCGAGGAATCTGTAGCGTGGTTTACCAAAGCCCATGAAGCCGGCCACCGGGCTGCTGCCAATCGCTTGGGGGAACTTTACCGCGATGGAATTGGAGTTTCGCCGCAACTCGACAAGGCGAAAGGCTATTTTCAGCGGGCCGCTGAAAAGGGCGATCCGAATGCCATGTACAATCTGGCGCAAATGCTGAATGAAGGTCTCGGCGGACCGCGGGATACCGATCGGGCACTGAAGTGGTATACCCGAAGTGCCGAACAAGGGCATCATGAAGCAATGGCGGTGGTGGATGGTCTGCTGGATAGCTCGGTAAAGACCTCCTCATTGGGCTTGAAGGGGTTTTGGCAATAAGCTAAGATTCGTCATAAATCGTGGCGTTTTAGCCACACGAACATGTTGGGCGTGTAATTTCCGATTGACTGCAGGGTGATCTCGCGTATGCTCGCGAGAAAGTGACGCGGTTATTAAAGGGTTAGATCATGAAGTTCAGACAACTCATTGTTGCATCAGTGATTTCGATGACTGCACTTTCCTCGCATGCGGCATTTGTGGCGAACATGAACAGTGGTCAGATTCGGGCCGAGATTGCGGCACTGCAGGCAGCCGGCCAGGACGTTTTGGCGATCGTCGCGAGCGCCGCTGCAGCAGGTCTGAACATGAGTTCCCTGGTTTCGGTTCTGGTTACGGTGCCCGGCATCAACCAGGCAGCGGCGGTACACGCCTCGCTGCCGCAGTTCGAGCAGCTATGGTCCTGAGCAGTACTGTCGTCAGGCCGACCACGACGACACTCTGCTTGGTCTGCAGTTGAGCGTCAGTTTTACGATTTCAAACATTGGGATAGTGAAGATGAAAAAAAATATGCGACTTGATACCAGCCTTCTTAGCGCCGCGATTGCATCGCTGTTCGCTGTCACCGCAATGCCCGCAGCCGCGCAAGAGGCGGGCTTCGGCAAGCCGGCAGGAATTCCCTGGGGGCCGGTGACGGTTTATCCCGAAGCGGACCTGACCTTCAAGTCGAACGACAACATCTATTCGCAGCCGAACAACACGAACAGTTCGACCATCACCGTTATCGCGCCAAAGGTAAAGCTGGAAGCCAAGGATGGTCCGCATACCTACGACGCCACTTACAGGGTCGAGCACGGTTCCTACAGCAGCGCTTCGTCGGCCAACTATACCGATCAGGGACTCACCGGCAATGCGACCTGGGTGTTTTCCGGGCGTTCCGGCCTGAGGCTTACGGCAGAGTATCTGCAGGGTCACGACGATCAGGGTTCAGTGCCGGGGGCTACCACCCACGCTAACCCCGACAAGTGGCATCAATCCACGTTCAAGGGTCTCGCCGGCTATGGCGCCGAGGGCGCACAGGGTCGCGTCGAGCTGGATGCGGGTTTGGTTTCCAAACGTTACGACAATTTCAAGTCGGATGCCTTCGGCAATCCAGACAACACCAAACGTGATCATGATGACGCCACGATTGGTGCGACTTTCTTCTGGCGCGTCATGCCGAAGACCCAGTTGCTGTTCCAGGCTACGCAGACCAAGGTGGATTACAAATTGGCGTCCTTTGTCGGTGTGGGCGGTGTTGCTCCTTGGACCACGCTGGACAGTACCGATCGCAGGTTCCTGGTGGGCGTGACTTGGGAAGCTGCAGCCAAGACCACCGGCATATTCAAGGTCGGTACCATGAAGAAGGATTTCTCCGACGGCAGTCTCCGCGACTTCTCCGGATCAAGTTGGGACGGAACAATCAAGTGGAGCCCGCTGACCTACTCCAACTTTGACTTCAATACCGGCAGAAGTGCCAATGAAGCGACGATCGGCAACGCCTCGATCGACAGCAAGTACGGTGTCGCCTGGAATCACGCCTGGAACAGCCGGATGTCCAGCATCGTCACCTATAACAATACCAAGACCGACTACCAGTACAACGCAGGTGTGGCGACTCAGCAATCCGACAAGATCAACGCCTATGGCCTGAAGCTGAATTACCAATGGACACGCAACTTCAGGGTCGGCGCGGGTTATGACTACACTGACAAGGACTCGAATGTCGCTGCTTTCTCCTACAAGCGCAACATCTATAGCGTGTTCCTGAACGCCGCGATCTGACGCTGGCACGCTGGTCGTCCTGATAGTCCTTTGATAGAATTAGAGGGGGGATATTCCCCCCTCTAATTTTTTGCTTTGCTTATTTTCTTGAGAGGCTTTTTCAATGAGCGGACTGTACAAATGCCTGCTGCTGGCAGGCTTTTGGATATTGTCATTCGCATCGATAGGGCAAACTGCGGCAAGCGGTCAAAGTCTTTTGTCGTCGTATCGTCTGGCGTCAGGTGACGTAGTCAGCATTCGCGTGCTGGGCGAGGATGACCTGAAGCGAGAAAAGATCCGCCTGAGCGATGCCGGCACAATTTCCTTTCCGATTATTGGCGAGATCAGGGTGCTGGGCAAACGCGTCGCCGAACTGGAAGCGCTGATCGCCGATGGCCTGCGCGGAAAATATCTGCTCAATCCCGTGGTGTCGGTCACCATTGAGGAATATCGTCCCTTCTTTGTCAATGGACAGGTTGAAAAATCCGGCGCCTATCCCTTCCTGCCGGGCCTCACCATACGCAAGGCGATTTCGCTGGCTGGCGGCTTTAAGGAGCGCGCGTCGAAAGAGAAAATCTTCGTGATTCGCGAGGATGACAAGACGCAAACCCCGGTCAAGGTCGATCAATCCACTCTCGTGAATCCGGGAGACATCATCACCGTTGAAGAGAGTTTTTTCTGACCATGAATCATCCCGCCGCGCCAGTTCTTCCGGCTGTTCCCGTGCCAGTGCAGCCTGTGTATGTACCGTTCGACAGGCCCGAGCAGGATGCCGACCGCCTGGCCGAACAATTGCGGTTCTGGCGTCGGAGCATTTCAAAGCACAAGTGGAGTGCCTTGGGACTGGCGGCGGCCATTGCGCTGGTAACGACGCTGGTCGTCTATTCGATTCAGCCGACCTACCGGTCTACCGCGACGCTGATGCTGGAATCGAACAAGAGCAAGGTGGTCAGCATCGAGGAAGTCTACAGCTCGATGAGCAGCAACCGCGAGTACTACCAGACCCAGGCCGAAATCCTCAAGTCGGAAGAACTGGCCCGTCGCATCGTCAGCAAAATGAAGCTGGTGGATCATCCCGTGATGGACCCGCGTCAGCAGTTGGACAGCGGTTTCTCCCTCAAGAAGCTGGTACCGGCATCCTGGTTCGGCGAGGACGATTCCGAAAAATTCAGCCCCGAGCAGCTCCAGGCTGCCGTCGTCGGCCGCTTCAAGAAGGAACTGACGATCGAATTGGTGCGCAACAGCCAGTTGATCAGGATCAGCTATGAGAGCCCGGACAAGGAATTCGCTGCCAACGCCGCCAACTGGGTTGCCGACGGCTTCATCGAGGCGGACATGGATGCACGGCTGGCAATGACCCAGAAAGCCGGCGCATGGCTGACCGAACGCCTGACGGGCTTGCGCAAGAAGCTGGAAGAATCCGAGCGAGCCTTGCAGCAGTTCCGCGAGCGCGAACGCATCATTGACGCTAAGGGTGTGGCCCAAAGCGGAGCGTCCCGGCAGCTCGAACAGCTTTCCGAAGGTCTGGTTTCAGCGCGGCAGAAACGTGCCGAGGCCGAGGCGGCGTATCAGCAGGTGCAGAGTGCGCAAAAGTCGAAGCTGGATATCGAGTCGATTCCGGCAATCCAGAAAAGCGCCCTCTACGCCCAACTCAAGGGTGTCGAAACCGCTGCTGAAAGCAGACTGGCTGACGCCGGCAAGAAATACGGGCCGGAACATCCGAAACGCCAGACGGCAGATGCGGAATATCGCGCCGCGCGCGCGAACACTAGGCGCCAGATCGACACCATCGTCACCAGCATCACCAAGGAATACGAACTTGCCCGCGCCCATGAATCGGCGGTGGAACGCGCGCTAGCGCAAAGCAAGGGTGACATTCTCGGCATGAACCGCAAGGAATACGAGCTTGGCGTTCTCGAACGCGAAGTGGCCTCGAACAAGAGCCTCTACGAAATGTTCACCACCCGCATGAAGGAAACCAACGTCGCTGGCGACCTGCAGTCGCCGATTGCCCGTGTCGTCGACCCGGCCGTGGTCAGGGCTGCGCCCTACAGCCCAAAGAAGCTCAGGATTATCGGCATCGCCGCGGTGGTCGGCTTGATCCTTGGCGTCATGTTGGCGCTATTGCTCGAATACCTCGACAACACAATCAAGAACGCCGAGGACGTCGACACCAAGTTGCGTCAGTCGATGCTGGGACAATTGCCGCGGATCAAGGGCAAGATCGAGGCAGGCGATCTGCAGATCGCCTTCATCAAGGACAAGGATCCCGGGTTTTCCGAGGAAATACGCTCTATCCGGACTGGCGTCATGCTGTCCTCGATCGATGCACCGCACAAGGTATTGCTGGTGACGTCGTCGATTCCGGGCGAAGGCAAGACCTCGGTGGCCACCAATATCGCGCTGGCCCTCGGTCAGGTGCGCAAGGTCTGTTTGATCGATGCTGACATGCGCCGTCCCTCGGTGGCAAAGGTGCTCGGCGTAAATTCGAACAGCAAGGGCCTGGCGAATCTCGTTTCGGGTTCCGATCCGACCTCGGAATGCATGCATTTCAACAAGGAATTGGGCATCCATATCATTCCCAGCGGCGTGGTACCGCCGAATCCGCTGGAACTGCTGTCCTCGATTCGGTTTGCCGAGGCGATGCAGTGGCTGGAACAAAACTTCGACGTCGTCATCATCGATAGCCCGCCCCTGCAACTGGTCAGCGATCCGTTGATTCTGGCGCAGTACGCCCATTCGGTAATCTACGTGGTAAAGGCGGATTCAACGCCTTACCAAGTCGCCCTGGGTGGTTTGGAGCGTCTGCGCGAAGCCAAGGCCCATGTTCTGGGGGTCGTCATCAATCAGATCGACCGCGAAAAAGCCGATCGTTATTATGGGTACGGAAAATACAGTGCCTACGGCTATGGCAAAAAATATAGCTACAGCAGCGGGTATTCTTCCACGAAGGCGTGATTGATCTTCATTGCCACCTGCTTCCCGGTATCGATGACGGCCCGGAGGATCTGGCAACCGCTTTGCGCCTTGCGCGGCATGCCGTCGCAGCGGGGATACGGACTTCCGTCGTAACCCCGCACATGCACCCGGGCCGCTACGCCAACCGGGCGGCCAATATCCGTGCCGCCGCATCGAACTTCCAGCAGTCGCTCGACGCCGAGGGCATCGCGCTAAAGATACTCTGCTCAGCCGAAGTGCGGCTCGACCATGAGATCCTGTCATGGGTCGGCGAAGAACAGATTCCGTATCTTGGCCATTGGCAGGGCGAGCGCGTCATGCTGCTCGAATTTCCCCACAGTCATGTACCCGTCGGTGCGGACAAGCTGGTCACCTGGCTGCTGAAGCAGGGCATCCGGCCGATGATCGCCCACCCCGAACGCAATAAGGACATCCTGCGCAGTATCGACAAGCTGCTGCCTTTTGTCCGCCTGGGCTGCCTGCTGCAGGTCACGGCGGGTGCGGTGGCCGGATCCTTCGGCGAATACGCGCAGGCGCGCGCGGTCGATCTGCTGTCGCGCGGCTGGGTCACCATACTCGCCTCCGACGCCCACAACATGGAAGCCAGGCCGCCCGAGCTCGAACCGGGACGCGTCGCCGCCGAAAAAATCGTCGGCGAGGAGGAGTCCTGGAAAATGGTCCGCGATCGTCCAGCCGAAATCATCGGCAGCACCGGATGAGAAGTCATGCCCCCAAGCCCCCCCGTAGGGCCGACTTCAGTCGGCCAACCACCCTTTCAGCCCTAATACTGCTGTCCACCCTGCCCTTTGCAATCTACTGGGCAGCCCAACGCGGTCTGGCCGACGTGGTGGCGCAGGAACCCCGCTACCAGATAGAACGCTGGCGTGCCGGGAAATGGGCGCCCGACCAATTCAAGCTCGACGCGATGCAGGCCGAACTGAGCAAGGCGCGCGATCTCGACCCGAATAATCCAAATCTGCTCGAAGACATCGGCCGCTTTCATGCCGTTCGCGTGGAACGCGGGCGCGCCTACGATCCGGATGTCCGCGCGCAGCGGGAGCAAGCGCTGGCCCGGTTTCGCCAGGCGCTGGAGCAGCGTCCAACCTCGGCGCATGCCTATGTCAATGTGGCGCTGATCAAGTATCGGTTGGGCGAGATCGACCTGGAATTCTCAGAATCGCTGCTGCAGGCCATACGTCGCGGTCCATGGGAACCGCGGGTACAACTTATCGGCATCGAACTCGGGCTTGCCGCCTGGCAGGCACTTGCGGATTCAACCCGGGAAACTTTGAAACATGCCATTCACGCGCAGGCTCAATGGCAACTGGTCAAACAGAAACCCGCCCTGCAGTCATTACTCAAGCGATACAGTAGAACCGACCTGGCCTACCTCCTGTAGGGCAGACTTCAGTCCGCCTTTCGCCCAGGCCCCTAAACGCCCTTGGCTCGCTGCCCACCGCGGACGGACGCCACCACCCAGGCCAGCGCAAGCATCACCGTCATGGTCAGCGCGTTGGCGGGTATCTGCATGTTGAAATCCACCGTGCTGTGAATTGCCAGCCAGCAAATGGCCAGCGCCACGCCGAAGGCTGTGCCGCGCATCAGCGGGTCATTGCGGCGGCGCAGGGATTGGAGGGCCTGCCAGCTCGCCAGTGCCACGATCAGTACGCATAGGCCCAGGCCGATTGCGCCGGTTTCCGCCCACAGTTGCAGGTAGTCGTTGTGCGCATGATCGTAAAAGCCGGTAATGCCGCTGCTGCCGTAGGCAGGAAAGGTCACGTAATAGCTTCCGGCGCCCGAGCCCGTCAGCCAGAAATCTTTGGCGTAGCCGACGGTTTGTCGGTCCACTTCGTCCCGATGCTCAGTGGGCAGTGGATTATCGACGTTGCTCGTAACTTCGGTCTGCTGAATGCGACTGGCGACCTGGTCGACGCCGAACCAGGTACCGACGATCAACAGGTCAAGCGCCACCAGGCTTGCCAGAAACAGCAGGGTCGATCGCGGCGCATTGCGCATCAGCAGCAGGCCAATGGTGCCAACGATGAACGTGCCGGCGAAGAAGGCCGTATTGCCCATGCGCGAACGGGTCAGTACAAGGCCGATCACCATGACGATCAGGTAAAGGCGCAGGCGGGTCTTTTCGCCGAGCAGCAAACGCATGATCGAACGCAGGCGCTGGCGCCAACTGTGGATGGCTTCGCCGCCCAGCTTGGAAATCATCAAGCCGATGCCCGCTGCCAGACACAAATTCAGATAGCCGGCCAGATGGTTGCGATTGACGAAAGTTCCGGTGGCCTGGCCATGCCCCACGAATTTCTTGATGAAGAAGCTATATTCGAGGCCTGACAGCATCATCACGCTGGCATACAGTGCCTGCAGCGTGCCGGAAATCACCAGGGTCTTGAGCAGCAACTCCAGGCGTCGCGGCGAATCGATCAGCAATAACGTCAGGCAGAACATGCAGCCATAGGCCAGGCTCTTGAACCAGAAGTCACGCGTCGCATGCGGATCGACGCTAAGGGTAAGCGTAGTGCCAAGCGGCTGTCCCAGCACACCGGCGGCAAGCGCATGCGCCTCATGGGCTCGCGGCGACAGGGTCTGGATCCAGTCGGCAGGCAGGGGCGTGAATTGCAGTCCGAGGTAAAGCAGCCACAAGGTTCCAGCGGCCAATGCCCAGCGCGCACGCCGAAATGCGTCGGTAAGGTTGAATTGTCCGAGCAAATGGCCCGCAAGCCAGACCATTGCCAGCAGGCAGGCACCGACCACCAGAGTTGCCCAGGCCCAGGTTCGATTGCTGCCAAGCGGCAGGGGTGCCCATGCCAGGAGCAGGAGCAGGCCGTAAAAAATTGAATTCATTGCGGGCGAGAAAGCGGTTGCGGGGCGAAACGGCAAAATAAAATCGGGGCCGAAGCCCCGATCTTATCGCCTCGATACCACCGAACCGCCAATCAGGAAGGCGATGCGGTGTTGGTCGAGGTCGTGGTCGGCGTCGGTAATGGCGGTAGGTCGAGAGGGCCTTGGTCGAGGAAGACGTCGTCGCTTTGTTGTAGCAGATCAACCTCCGCCTCCGTCGTGGACGACGAGGTGGTCGTCGTGATACTAACGTTGATCGACGGATCCGACGTGGTAGCGGGCCGCAGGCCGACACCCTGACCCTGACTCGCCGGCGCGGTGCCGGCACCGGCCGGGGCGCCGCCTTGCACCGCAGTCTGTTTGGCTTGCTGGTCAGCTATGGTCGCGGTCCGCGCGGCCAAGGTCGCAGCCAATGCAGCATCTTGAACTGCCTGTTTTGCTGCTGCGAGTTCTGCGGCGGCGGCTGCTTTCTGTGCGACGGTTGCCGCCGCAGCTTTCTTTTCTGCGTCGGCAAGTTTCTTGGCCTTGTCTTTGAGATCGGCCACGGTCTTGACCAGTTCTGCCGATGCCTTCAGTTTGACGGGTTGGTTACCGGGGGTGATCAGCAAACCCAGGGGCGTCACCCTATTTACAGTCGCCCTCGCAAGCTGGCCGACAGCCACTGAACTGCCAGGGACCCCACCGGAGGGTGCCGTCACCCCGCGGCCGGGGGTGACCGTCGCGGTAACACCCGCACTGACGAAACTTACGGTGCCGTCCTGAACCGTCGCCAGCACGTTTCCGTTGTCATCGACGAAAGTGATGACGTCGGTGCCGCGGATGCCGATCGTGGCGGTGCCCGCCCGCAGCGAGATGGCGTCGCGGCGCGTGCCGCCGATGATCCCGGTGATATACCGCATGCCACCGCTCAGCAGTGCCAGAACCACGTTGCTGTCGGCGACGCGGGTCTTGTTGTACTGGTAATTGACGATACCGAAACGGGAACCTTTCTGCAGACCGACGATCTGGCCGTCCTCGAACTTCACCGTCGCGGTTCCCTCGGTGACGCTGACTTCGTCGCCCTGTTCAAGGATTGATCCGACCTGGATCGCCCTCGAGACACCTTTTGTCGATGCTCGGGCTTCGCCATCGAGCGCATGCACATACGCTGCCGGAACAGCAAATACCGCGCCGGAAACCAGCAACAGCAGCAATCCGAGAATTCGCTTCATCATATTTGCTCCGTAGTAAGGCCAACTCGGCCGATTATACCGAATGACCCTGATTGGACAATGTAAATTACAACCCGATTTGTGCGCTGATTCCACTCTTGTAGTTGGGAGCCTGACGCGGTACTGGTACGCCTGTCTTAACCTTACTTGCCCAGCATCGCCTTGAGATTGGCGAAGGGCGAATGGGTCGCCGCCTGCGGTCCATCGCCAGCAACGCTGCTGCTGCCCGTCGCTTCGAGTTGCCGCTGATGCTCGTTGTCGTGGCAATAAAGGCACAGCAACTCCCAGTTGCTGCCGTCGGACGGATTGTTCTGGTGGTTGTGGTCGCGGTGATGCACCGTCAGCTCGCGCAGGTTGGTGCGCGTGAATTCGCGGGCGCATCGGCCACATATCCAGGGGTAGATTTTCAGGGCCTGTTCGCGGTAGCCCATTTCGCGCGCGTCGGCGGCACGGCGGGCATCGGCGACGATGCGGTCGAGCTTGTCTGACGTGGGGCCGGTCATGCGGACTACTTTTCCTGCAGGAGGTTGTTCATCCGCTGCGCGCGGCTCTTGGATTCGGCCTTGTTGATCTCGGAGACGAGTCGGCCATAGGCCTCGCGTGCGGCAGCGCCTTGCTGGGTGGCTTCGATGCTGCGAATGCAGCGCCAGCGCTTGCCGGTCTTGGTGACTATCAGTCGCATTTCGTTACGCGGGTGGTGCGTGCGGCAGTGGTAGCAGTAGGTTGGTTCGTTAGCCATGGCGATGAGCTTGGATCAGGCGGTGACAGGTGTAATTATGCCCCCCCGGGCGCAGTTTGTTCCGTCCTGCGCTAAACTCGCCCCGCACGGTCGAAGTGCTGCCGCCCGTAGCTCATCTGGATAGAGCACCGGCCTTCTAAGCCGGGGGTAACAGGTTCGAGTCCTGTCGGGCGGGCCAATTGAGCGGCGCCATGGTCGCAAGGGTCAGTGATGAAATCAACACGTTTTGCCGGCATCGACGATGCCAGGTCCAGATTAGGCGAGGAGATCGGCGTCAGCGACTGGATGCTGATCGATCAGCAGCGCGTCAATGCCTTTGCCAAGGTCACCGGCGACGAGCAGTGGATTCATGTCGATGTCGAGCGGGCGACGCGCGAATCGCCGTTCGGCGGGCCGATCGCGCATGGGTATCTGACGCTGTCGCTGCTGGCCAAGTTCGCCGGGGAGTGCATCGCGGTGGAGGGCAGCAAGCTGGCGGTGAATTACGGGCTGAATCGCGTGCGCTTTGCCGCACCGGTGAAGGTGGGTAGCCGCGTGCGTGCGCGCTTCGTGCTGGCCGAATTGGATGAGATACCCGGCGGCGCGCAAATCGTCTGGAAGGCAACGATCGAGATCGAGGGTAGCGAAAAGCCCGCCTGCGTGGCGGAGATGGTGACCCGCTGGTATTTCTAGTGCAGCGCTCGCGAAATGGCCGCGCCCTTGTCATGCGGCCCCTTGTGGGGCGGACTTCAGTCCGCCTTCCACCCCGGCCGGCTGAAGCCGGCCCTGCGATGGTGTCCAGGTGGTCGTCATGAGTCAACCCACCTACGTCTGTGTCGCGCGCCATGGCGAAACCGACTGGAACATCGCGGGAATCCTGCAGGGCTGGACCGACGTGCCGATCAACGACCAGGGACGCCGGCAGGCCTACGAGCTGGTCGGCGGCTTTTCCCACGCGGGGTTTGCAAAAGTCTATTCAAGTCCCCTGATCCGTTCGCGCGAAACTGCGGAAATCATTGCCCGCTCGCTGCGGCTGGAGCAGCCGACCTGTCACGACGGCTTGATGGAAAGGAATTTCGGGGCCATCCAGGGTATTCCGAAGTCGGAACTCGCGGACCTGAATCCGGTGCTGCTGCAGCAGATCCTCAAGCGCAATCCGGCCATCGATTTCGAGCAGGGCGAGTCCATGGATGAATTCGCCGATCGCGTCATCGCTGCGGTCGCGAGCATTGCGCGGCCGAATGCCGGCAGGCGCATCCTGGCAATCACCCATGGCTGGGTCATGGACGTGATCACGCGGCATATCGCCGGACTGCCGCGCACGGCGATTCTCAACATGAAGCGCAGGAACGGCGAGTGCGTTTGGCTGGAGGTCCGCGGGGAATCGATACGGCCGCTGTGAGCAAGGCCGTAAACGCAAAGCGCGCCGAAAGGCGCGTCGTGTCTGGCTTCATGGCGGAGAGGGAGTCCGCTCCCCAGTAGTCCGACGCAATCCAATGCGGTTCAAAAGTAGTAAACATAACAATAAGATACGTAGAATCGTTGTCCAAGCCCGTCCTAGACAATCCGACCAAATCCGACTATAATTTGATAGTCATTTTGATAGTCAATTCTTTTGGCGGAGCATATTCCATGGTACGTCGACAACAGCGCCTTTCGGCACTCCGGGTCGCCAAGCTCAGCAAACCGGGGCTCTACGGCGACGGTGGCGGCTTGACGCTCCAGATCACCCCCGGGGGTGCAAAGTCCTGGCTGCTTCGCTATATGGTGGCCGGCAAACCTTTCGGCATGGGCCTGGGGCCGACGCATACCGTGAGCCTGGCCGATGCGCGCCAGAAGGCACTGGACGCGCGAAAGTTGCTTATCGAGGGCATCAATCCTTTGGTGGTCAAGAGGCAGAACAGTATCGCCGGCGCACTGGCCAGTGCCAAGATGATGACGTTCGACCAGTGCGCCGAGGCGTATATCCTGGCGCACAAGGCAGGCTGGAAAAACGCCAAGCATGCCGACCAATGGACAAACACACTCAACACTTACGCCAGTCCCGTGTTCGGCCATTTGCCCGTGGCCGAGATCGATACCGGCCTGGTCGTTAAATGCCTTTCACGGATATGGGAGAGCAAGACCGAAACAGCCAGTCGCCTGCGCGGTCGTATCGAGTCGGTGCTGGGGTGGGCGACCACCAGCGGCTATCGCACCGGCGAGAATCCTGCGCGCTGGAAAGGCCACCTGGACAACCTGCTGGCGACCATCAGCAAGTCCAGCAGGACGAAGCACCATCCATCGCTACCGTGGCAGCGCATTGGCGCGTTCATGTCGGCCCTGAGAGCGCGTGAGGGTGTATCCGCTCGCGCGGTCGAGTTCGCTATCCTGACAGCCTGCCGGTCAGGCGAGGTGCGCGGCGCCAAATGGACTGAGTTCGATACGGTCGGAAAGGTCTGGACAATACCCGCCGAGCGTATGAAGGCCAAACGTGAACATGAGGTTCCACTGAGCGATGCGGCGCTGGCTTTGCTGGAGTCCATGCCGAAGGAATGTGATGTTGTGTTCGCCGGTACAAAAAGCCAGCCATTGTCGGATATGTCGTTGACGGCAGTGATCCGGCGCATGAATGGCGACGACAAGCCGGTCTGGGCGGATGCCAACGGTGATGGCGTCACGGTTCATGGTTTCCGCAGTAGCTTCCGCATGTGGGCGGCTGAGACTACCAATTACCCGCGTGAGGTTGCCGAACACGCGCTGGCGCACCAATTGCCGGATGCCGTCGAGCGCGCCTACCAGCGAGGTTCGCAGTTTGCCAAACGTGCTGCATTGATGGCGGAGTGGTCCGCGTATTGCGCCACGGTGCAGACCGATGCGGTGGTCAAGCAGATTCGTGGCGCAACCCAGCGCTGAGGAAGTTGTCGCCCTGTTACGTAGCGTGCATGAGATCACTGCCGAGACGCAAAGAGAACCAACCCACAAATCAATTCCTTCCTCGTCGATAGTCTTCGCCGGGCCGGACGACTCAAACCCGGGCGGCTGCTTTTCGGCGCTGAACTTGACTTGGTCGCTGAGCGCAACGTGCCCTCAACGGACTGATGACATATCCATGGGCGATGACTGCAGTCGGATCTTAAACCTGCCGCTCATCCGAACCAGCCTTCCGACAGAAGTTCGGCCAGAACGGCCATTGAAGGCTTGATGTTTGAACGGCAGCAACAATGCGCATTGCCGCCGTTCGCTTCATCAGTAAATAATCCAGGGTGATGAATCCGAAGGGCAGCTTGCGGCCTGCCGTAGAAGGCGCCGTCGCGAACCGCGGTGAGGTAGTCGGGCTGGCGGCAAAATAGCGATCGCCGTCGACTTTCGGGCGCGCTATGTGCGTCGCCGAACATACGGGGCAGGACATTTTTTCTAGGATTCCTGTCGTCACCGATTGCCCCGGATCGGCGCCGTTCTGCTTCAAACAAGGCGTGCGCATCTGGCGCTGATCGGCAGATCACGGCGAAGGCCGAAGTGACGGCGACGCATTTCGTCACCCCTTTCGTTACCCCCCTCAACCCAACCGGAACAGGAGACACCCCATGAGTGAAAAGACCGCCCGCGTGCTTTGGCAAGGCCGGGGCAAAGACGGGAAAGGAAAGATCAGCACCCAGACCGGTGCGCTGAAGGACTACCCCTACGGTTTCGCCAGCCGCTTCGAGGACGACCGGCGCGGCACCAACCCCGAGGAATTCCTCGGCGCCGCCCACGCCGCGTGTTTCACGATGGCCTTCTCGTTCGCCTGCGACAAGGCCGGGCTGGCCACCACCGAGGTCGATACCACGGCCAGCGTACGTCTCACCAAGCAGGGCGAAGGTTTCGTCATCGACCGCATCGCGCTGACCATGCAGGCCACGGTGCCGGGAATCGACGCGGCGAGATTCCAGGAAATCGCGGCAGCCGCGAAGCGCGACTGCCCATTGTCGAAAGCCCTGGCCAGTGTTGCTGAGATCACGCTGGAGGCCAGCCTGCGGTAGTCGTTGCAGCGCGGAAAAAGGCGACTCCGACAGACGGAGCGGAGTGCATCGGCCGCTTTCGATAAGGGGGCGGCTTCGGATTTGTTTCGCGACACCTGAGATTTCCAACAAATCGGCGCTGGTGGGTCGGCATTTCTTGCAGCCACAAAAAACAATCCAATGCTGACCCTATTCGTTGTCGTTCGACAATGTAGCGCCAATGTTCGACAATCGACACCAAAGGCTCAAAGCGTACCCTGTTGGACGGTAAATTCTATCCGTCCCCAATGATGTTCGAGGCATATCTATGCAGGGTTCTGAGATGACAGAAGCAGAACATGAAAATCGCTGTCCGCTGAGCGCGGTGGACCGCCGACTTGGAGATCTACACCGGCACTGGCATGAGGCTGAACGTGGATATTTTGATCCTGAAAGCTTCAGGGTCGCGATTCAGACCGCGATTCAAACACTGCGTACCGTAACCTTCATTTTGCAGAGGAATAAGCGGTTATTCAATAATTTCGACTCTTGGTATGAATCGTGGCAAGACAAGCTGCGGGCTGATCCTTTGATGCGTTGGATGGTAGACGCCCGCAACAAGATCGAGAAACAAGGCGATCTGGACGCGCATAGCTTTGTTCGAGCCGAGATTATTGCGTCCTATTACGAGGAAGGGCCGCGCGTGGAAGTCCCTGCTGATCTATTTCAAAGCCCAGCCGAACTTCTCCGCAGCATTCCCACCGAAGCATTAAGAAAGCATGTTTTCAAGGATGGCATCCTGCGCATTCAACGACGCTGGATAGAAAACAGCTTGCCGGATTACGAGCTCTTAGATGCTGTGGGGATTGCCTACGGGCGAATAGCCGAGTTAGTGGATGACGCTCACCGGGAACTAGGCTTGGAACGGCCTTCAACGATGGAAGGTACCATCGACCGAACAGGGGGTAAAGAATCGCGAGGGGGTAGACTCCCTTGCATGATTGGCCACGACATCGACCGCAGTCACAATGTGTGGCTCGCCACGGGGCAGCCGATGGAGCTTAAACAGGAAACGGTCGAGATCGACAGGGAGCAGGCAGAGGACGTCGCGGGCCGATATGGGCTTGATCCGAAGGAAATGTTCCTGTCAAAAGACCCTACGCCCGAGACGATGTTGAACGATCTGTTCGCTACCGCCAGAAAAATGTTTTCCGTGGATGGTTATGCCATTTCCACGGCGTTCCTGCTCATCGGCGCAAGGCCCGTCAATATGACCCAAATGGCTGTTCAGGAGCACGGTGAAAAGTACCTTGTCATGAGGACACTTGCGAGCAATGTGATCAAGTATGGTGCGGATGGCGTGATCCTCATCGGTGAATCCTGGAGCGCGCCCTATGATCCGAAGAATCCTTATCGTCGCCCGGTAGATGCACCGGAAAAAAAGGAATATCTTTCAGCTACACTCGTAACCAAAGCCGGGGATCCCATTCTCCTCCATGCGCTCATTACGCGCGCAGGCGATGACGTGACCCTCGGGGACACGAAAACATTTCGGAATCAGGCGCAAATTTCTTTCGCTCCAATTTACGCTGCATGGGGACGAGCGGTTCCTGACGCTTGGAAAGAAGCGTTCAAGATTGATGCCCGGAATTGAGCGCTCGGGGACGACGCAACGGCGTCGACGTGATTAGTGGGTAACCTTCAGCTTTGAAGAAGTCCGAAAGGCCGCTCCGGATCGAGTTCTGCCGATGGTGGAATAAGAAAGCCACCATTCAGTGGGGCTTTTCGCCGAGCGTCCGGTAACGAATAAATAGCAGAAGCAGTCAGCTTGAATCCCGACCGGCGGCAAAGGCCGAACTGCTGTCGGCGAGCCTCAACATCCGTCATGTCCGCCACCGAACAAGCCCGCACGCTGGCGGGCTTCTGGTCTTCGATGCCTAAGGTGACAATCTGTGATCTTGGATGACCGGCATTCTTGAGGTCACAAATTGTGATCTCAAGATCCGTAATCCTTACTTCTTCTTAGCCGCCTTCTTCCCGGAAACGGCAGCCTTGAATCCGGCGCCGGCGGTGAATCTCGGCACCGTAGTTGCCGCGATCTTCAGCTCCTTGCCCGTTTGCGGGTTGCGGCCAACGCGAGCGGCACGCTTCGAAGACTTGAAGGTGCCGAAACCGACCAGGGTCACGGTATCGCCTTTGGCAACGGCTGTCGTGATCGCGGCAACGACAGCGTCAATTGCATTTCCAGCCGCAGCCTTGGAAAGTTCGGCTTCGATTGCTACGACTTCGATGAGTTCGGATTTGTTCACGTATTCCCTCCTTGAGGTGGTTTAGGACCGGCAGCATACCCGCAGTGGATGCTTTTTGCGCTGTTTTAAGGCATTTGGCCGACAATTCACATATCATGCCGGGTGAGAAGATTTCCTGGAGCTTGCACCCGTGTCCCCTGACGCCATCCGCACGCGTACCCTGAACGAATTGACCGTTGCCGTCGATGAGGACTATGGCTTCCGGGAGTGGATTTGGTTCCCTGGTATTTCACCGACCGAACTCGAGGCGTGGTGGCAAGCATTGGAGGATATCGATACGTTCTGGAAGGCCCTGGACAAGAAGGGGGACGGGGTGCGTCCTGGTTGGCCGGGCGTCCTTGTCCGCGCCGATGGCAGTGCCGTCCTGTCGGACCTGTTCAGCGAACTATGGGTATCGGCACCGTATCGGGCGGAAATCGACATGAACGAGGTCTCGAACCTGAAGAAGCCGGAGACACACCTGCGCCGTTTGGATGGGAAGCTCATCGCCCACAAGGGCGCGCATCTACCCTAGATCGCTCGATGGCGCCCCGGCTCACCAGATATATTGCTGCGGCTCATGCTCTTCGCCGGGAAGCAAGTGGTGCTGCCAAAGACTCCTGCCGTGCCGTTGCGGGCGCCAAACCCCTTGCCATAGTCGGGAACCAATTTTGCCGACAGTGTCGGCAAAATCTCGTCCCATAGCTGGAACGCTGCCTTGCAGGACTTCCCGCAAAATACGCTCTCCCAGACGCCAATGAAGAAGGGTCAAGGATGATCGGTATCGACAATCGAAGTGGCTCCAGGTCATGTAATCCAACTCAAGAAGTGCAGAATATATGCCCTTAAATCTCGACAACATTGAACCCCATCGAACATGACCAAGCAAGCCCCCGAAATCTTTCAACTCCCCCTCGCCTCCCTCAACCTGGCCAGCCTGCCGCCATCCGACGATCCAGGTTTCGAGCAGGCCGTCATTGCTCATTACGCCCTGCAATACGGCACCAAGGGCTGGAACGCAGCCGTAGTCGTGAGCGATGGCCTGGTCCGTGTCGTAGCCGTTCCACAGCAAGGCGTCGAGCCGAAGGCTTACCTGCTTGGCCTGCTTCATCATGGCTATATCGAAGACGCGCTACCAGGCCTTGAGGCCATGTACGGCATGGTCGACGACCCCGATATCTGCTTCAATTTCGGTGTCGCACTGTCCGAGCTCGGCCGCGTTGAGGAATCGCTGGCGCCATTGAACAAGTGCCTGAACCTCGATCCCGGTTACGACAACGCTGCCATCGCCATCGGCGTTTCGCTATCCAAGCTCGGCCGTTACGACGAAGCCGAGGTCGTGCTCAAGGCGGCCACCAAAGTCCAGCCGGACAACGCCCTGATCAAGCAGAACTTGGCAGCCACCCTTGCGCGAGCGGGAAAGTTCTCCGACGCCTTACCGTACTTCCGCCAGGCCGCCTCACTGGCCCCCGACAGTCCCGTGGCGCTCATGGGGCTGGCCAATTGCCTCAACTCCATCGAGGGTCACGAGAAAGAGTCGCTGAAGGTCTACAAGGACGTCGTGAAGCGTTTTCCGGACTCGCAATTCACTGAATCCGCCAAACGAATCCTGAACAAGGCCGGGCAATCCGATCTCAGGAAGGTTGTCGATGACGGCTACCGCCCGGACGCGGTGGAATACATGATCGGCGCCATGAAGCGGTTTGCCGAAATCCCGCAGGACCAAGTCGGCCGCGCGGTCATGGAGATCGCGCAGCTTGGTGAGGCCGGGCTGGAAATCAACAATCCCTTGAAGCGCTATTCGCTGACGAACTTGGACGGTGACTTTTCCGGCCTCCAGCTGCTGTGCTACATGCACGTCGGCATGAAGCTCTTCGATCCCAGCATGGATTCCGGTTCCGGCCTGCAGCGCGAGTACGAGATTGCCAAGGGTTTGACCGACCCGGTAGCGAGGAAGAAATGATCGAGGCACCCATCAGTGCTCCACCGCTGGCGTACATGAAAATCATTGGTCCGCTGATCGAGAAAGCGCGCGATTTTTTGGAGACCGGCCAAAAACTTCAAGCCTTCGCATTCGTTTGCAGTTTGACCAGCCATCAAATCATCCCGGTGACGATTCAGCCGGGAAGCAATGAGGACAAAGACCAGTCAGCGCGGGAAATCCAGGCAGCGGCGCTGGTGTTGGAAGCTGATTTTGTGTTCACGATCATGGAAGCATGGTCGCTTCGGCCGGACAAAATGCCGCAGATGGACGCGATTCTCGACAAGTACGGAAGCATAGGCGCGTCGCCCTACGCGATTGACATCTGTTCGTTTGCACTGGAAACGCGGCGCGGAGTATGGGTTGCGCAGCCGCGGATTAAGCCCAAGGGAATATCCAAGAAGAAGCGAACGATCGAGAAGGTCGAGTTCCGCTACTACACAGACGTTCGGGGCCGATTTACGCACCTGCTGTCGGCGAAGGAAGACGACGAACCGCCGACGATGATGCATTGAAGTTCCTCGTCGCTATGCTTTTCGCCGCGTTGTTTTGTCTGCCCTCAAGCGGGTTTGCAGCGTCACTGACCAAGCTCAACGGGCATTTCTTTGCCAACGGCGAAGTAAATGGAGTTCGAGTGAGGTTTTTGGTGGACACAGGTGCTTCAATCACCACTGTACCAAGCTCAATCGCCAAGGACATGAAACTGGAAGGCCCTTGTTATCCCGTTCGGCTCCAGACCGCGAATGGCAATGTTACCGGCTGCACCTACACCAATGCAAGGATTCGGTTCGCCAGTTATGCAACGGTTGCCAGTGTCACTGTGGCGCCGGACTTGACGTCACCGCTTCTTGGCATGAACGTGCTTGAAAAGATGAAGCTGGAGCAAATGGGCGACACATTGACGCTGACCCCAGCAGATCCAAGCATTGTCTCAGCGGGTGAAACACCAGCGGTGCCTTTTTATGAGCGGCTTAGCGCCGCTGAGTGGGTGGTCATTTTGGTTGGTTTGATGCTGGCGACGTGGATGGCGATTGACAAGCTCACGCGGCGGCGCTGAATCGTTCTGTCACCGCCAACTCGGTCTTGAGATCGCGGGGGAACTCGCAGACGGTCCGTTTGTCGCGCACCTGGCGCCGGGAGAATCATTCGGCGGCCGGATGTTTGAGGAACGGGCTCGAGTCGCTTACAACTACGGAACCGTGTCCAGCGACTGGATTGACGTCTAAGGCAAAATCGAAAGCGATCCGCTGGTACAGGATCCTTGGAGGACAGGGTCCTCTCCACTTTTCATGATTTCGGTATATTCTGGTGCTCCAAAGCGGACCGGTAAAAACGCCGCAATCGGCCATCAGCCGACATTAATGGCTTGCTGGAATTGCCGAAATGAACGTCAGCAGCGCCCCAGGCAGCCGACATTCAAAATATCCCCACCCCTGAGTGCTCAGTGGCCCAAGCTGCTGTCGCCTCACCTTGCGCCCTCGGTTCACTGTCGACCCTAAAGCGAACATTTGGAAAATTAGACCTTGCCAGACCAAATGACCGAATGCACCAATCCCGTTCTTCCTTTGCTCCTACATGGCCCTTGCTGGCGCATACTACGGCCCTATGCAGTGCGTGAATTACCTGTTCGGCATTTGTCTTGTTCCCGCCATAGGCACGGCCAGCCTTTTTGGCTTCAAGGACTTTATCGCCGCACTCGCATTGCTCGTCATCATTTACACGATGTCCGATATTCGTTATCGGTTCCGTGTGGCTGTCGCCCCCATTCCTCTTTTCAAGATCACCTATGCGCTCATCAGCGTGATCGGATTTGGAACGCTGTTGACCGACATTTGGATCAGCGAAAAATGGTTGGTACCAAGCACCCCATTCGTAACCACGGCAATCTGGGAGGGCGTGTTGGCCATGCTGTTCCTTGGCTTGGTCATCACGTGGATGCACTATGCATTCGTCAAACCACCGATCTTCGGACGCAAGAACTACCACAAATACGCGCAGGAGCTTTACCGTATCGTGTTGAAAGGATCGGAGTCGGAGTTGCCTGTCGTCGCGCACGAACTCGCGGCCTCCGCCAAGTCACTGGTGACGTTTGCGTCAGGTCTTGCGAAGTTGGAGCCTAAGTTCAAAGGCGAGCTGAAGCCATGCGTCGAAGGTTACGCTAGCGATATGTTGCTGCTGATCGCCAATCGGAAATTCTGCCGGCACTTAGTCGCTTCTTCGCCCATAACGGCAATTCGGTTTCTGGACGAGGTTGCAGAAGCGAAGGCATACGGTGTGCCTATCGGTCTTTTTGCGCAAAACATATCTACAGAGGCGATTCGCAACAAGGACTCGGGGTTGTACCACGAGGATGAGGGCTATAACTCTGGCTTGCTTGGCTACATGAAGCCATTTAGCCACGCGCTTTACGGCAACTACGAACTGGTGGAGGCGCTTCAAGATCATTCGCCGCTGGATATCCACTACAAATCAGTTTGGGCTTGGGACGCAGATCAGTTCGAAACCTATTGCCGTGTTGCGCAGATGACGCTCAAGAGCTACTTGGAGGGCGGCCATTGGCAGCAGCACTCCTACGTCCTAACGCGGGCACTTCACGATATTCAGGAAACGACTAGCCGTGCAATTTCGGACATCAAGAAAGCCGGCGACGACGACTACGGCGACGCATGGCATCGCCTTAGCGCAGGAGTCAATTTCATCAAGGACAGCATCAACGCAATTGGTGAGTTAAATCCGCCTCCTGACGCTCGCACACGGCGGATTCGGAAAAAGAAGTGCAATCCTCTTAGAGATAAGGATCTTTACGACCGGTTTGCAGAGGCGATGTTCGAGATTATTCACTCGGCGGCATACATTGACGGCCCACCTGATAAGGCGTGGGGCATCCACCACAATTCCGTTTGGGGAGAATTCTTCGAAGGCAGCGAGGACAATCGAGCATGGAGAATCGTTCAATTCAAACTTCGGCGGCTGCTATTTGATGAAATACGCAACCTTGAATCTTTGCCAACCTATAGGACAGCCCGCGTGCTAGGAATCTGCCTAAACGCTATGGGCCTGACGATGCACAAGCGCTCGGGCTACGGCAAGGAATACGCTGCACTAAAAGCCGCAGTGCTTGCTCTTACGAGACGGAACTACCTTCGCTTAAGGGAAGTTAACTCGGAGATCGCTGATGCGTGCTTGATTGGAGACATCACGTTCGATGCTAAGCATTTGCGATTGGTTAAGACTTACGCAAAGACCCTGAAACCAGAGCCGGATAGGGAATATCTGCCGCTCATCGTACCCTCCGCGAAGGCAGCTGAGATCCACTGAGGTTGTCGTATTGCGACTCTGGCTTGCCCGACCCTGCGTCAGCAGTACCTCGCATAACTGACCGTCAAGACCTCGGAAACTGAATGACTCTTCTGGGCACCGAACACTCACTGATCCTTACATTGAAATTGGCACGTTTCGGTGCAGCCCCTTGACGCATATCACTCACACGCAGCTAACTCAGCCCTCTTCAGCATCAATTCAACATCATTCCTGCCAACGCCTAGACCATGATAGTGCTTGAACATCTCACGAATAAATGACGCCATTACAAATTGAGTAGCATCCGGCTCACGCAGTGACGCCTCATTTTTAAACCAGCCCATAACATCGCGTGGATCCGCATCTGGGAGCATCTTGGCAATCGTGGACGTATCAACGCGATCAAGATACGCAAGGGGTATGACCCAATCCCTCTCGTCTGAAGTCATCCATCGTGTGGTTCTATCCCAAAACTGCTGATAGAAGGTGACAGTTCCACCCTTGGCTTCGCAGAAGAGGCTAACCAGAAAGGGAAATCCCTTGGATTTCTTGAGTAGATCATTGCATTCTGCTTCGCCATAGCCCGCCTCACGAAACATCCCTAGCGCAATTTCATCGGAGAATTGCTCCAGTCGAAGCTTCCCTTCGACATAGTGAGCAAAGTGCTGCTGTAGCCCGATATCTGCATCGTATATGTCATCACGCCCCAATATCAAAACCTTTACGGGGAATTGAGCTTTTGCAAGCTCGGGAATCAACGACGAGACAAAGAAGTCGCCAATTGTCTTCCCAATAATTTCATAGTCGTCAACAATGAAGAGCAATTTGTCATAGCCCTTCAACTGTGTCTTTAGAAACTTAAGGCGATCCTGCTTCCTATAGCCTGCCAGCATAGCTTCCAAGTCCGAGATGTATAACTCTGCTGCTAGATTGTACAAATCAGTCCGCACTCGCTCTCTAAATGTGATGCCCAATAAATCCTTTAGCGGCCCAGGCAGAATACTTCCAATGCCATTCACTATTGCAATCAAGACTTCCAGAATCGTGTTTACATCCTCTACCTTCTGCTTCTCCAGATCAATCAATAGCTTAGATTTTGGATACGCCTTGTTCAGCCATCGCCCAGTCTTGAACAGCAAATTGGCGACTGCTTTTGTTTTCTCGTCGACACTTGAACTTCCTAGTTTTGCTTGAAACTCTTCGGCTACATGCCTGTGTTCAGCAATTAGCCTCCTTATCTGCGGGAAAAAATCCTCAGAAGCCTTTCCTACGCCAAGTCGCTGTGGCGCGAATTTCGTGTCTAGGAGTACCGCGAAGTCGCCAGTGGCGGCTCTATTGGATCCATCAACGCGAATCTCTAACCAGCCTTTGCTATGCAGTTGGAGTTCGTCCAGAACGGACTTCAACAGAAATGACTTCCCTACCCCGCCGTATCCTGATATCCCGAATATCGATAGGTTCTGGTTCCCGGCATCCTTCAGAAGCCACTGCCTCAAGGATTCTGATTCAATCGTGCGTGACTTATTGATAAGCATTGAAAAATCTCTCAGTGAAGTTTAGTCTGCGCTATGGCGAGCCATTTGGCATTTTATCAAGCTAATGACACGCACCGGTGCGACATTGTCGTCAATCGGCCAGTCGAGGCTTTATTCATTCCAACGGGTGCATTGCAACCGATTCCACTAGCCAATTTCGAAAGTGAAGGGCAACGTCAATGCTCAACAGTAGTGAAGTCGCTGACTCTAGCATCTTCGCGCCTTTCCCTTGCCTTGCATAAGCTGCCATTGCTTCCGTGATTAGGAACGCAGGCGCTGGCCGGCGTTGTCGGTGGTCAGTTGGTTAAACAACATGAGAGCATAATCAGCGGATGGCCTCACGATCAATCCGTCGAATTCGTCCCGCCGCCAACGATCCCAGCATCGACCCGGTGCTGACTTTCGTCCTGCGCTATACCCGGCCTGTGGCGCTCATAGGCATGGCAGGCGCCCTCGCAGCTATTGCATGGGCGCTCAGCCTCTAACCCGTTACCTTTTCACCATCTGAAGGCACTGTTGTCCAAAATAGATTATGACGTTGGATCGTCCGACGGTGTAGGGTGTGGGTGAATCGCCAAACCCACCTGCACCCAGCCGAAGGAGACCCAACGTGAAAGCATCATGCAGCATGTTCAGCCAAATACTCAAGCTGATTCCGCGAACCGACTTCGAGCGCATGGTCAAGGAGACGGGAGCCGAATATCGCAGCAAAGGGTTGTCGAGTTGGAGCCAGTTTGTCGGCATGCTGTTCTGCCAGTTGGGCCGCGCCCACTCCCTGCGAGAGATCGAAGGTGGGCTGAAGAGTTGCGAGGGCAAACTCGCCCACCTGGGTATCGAAGCGCCAGCGCGCTCCTCGCTGTCCTATGCCAATGGTCATCGTCCGTGGGAACTGTTCGAGAAGGTCTTCTATGGCCTGTTCGAGACGGTCGCCGCCAAAGCGGTGGGCAAAAAGAAATTTCGCTTCAAGAACAAACTGGTCAGCATCGATTCGACCGTCATCGACCTGTGCCTTTCCATGTATGACTGGGCAAAGTTCCGCACCACCAAGGGCGCGGTCAAGCTGCATCTGGTGCTCGACCACGACGGCTACTTGCCGTGTTTCGGCATCATCACCGACGGCAAGGTGGCGGACGTCAAGGCCGCCCACCAAATGTACTTCGCGCCCGACACCATCGTCGTCGATGATCGGGGCTACAACGATTACCGGCTGTTCGCCAAATGGACCGAGGCCGGCGTCTATTTCGTCACCCGCATGAAGGACAACACGTTGTTTGAGGTGGTCGAGGAACACACCGTGCCGCAGAACCGGAACATCATCAAGGATCAGACCATCCGCTTGACCGGAATCGGTGCCCAGGAGAAGTGTCCGCATCTTCTGCGTCGGGTCGAGGCAATCCGCGAGGACACCGGCGGCACCCTCGTCTTCATCACCAATCATCACGGCCTCGGTGCCAGCACCATCGCCGCGATCTACAAGGATCGCTGGCAGATCGAATTGTTCTTCAAGGCGATCAAACAGAATCTGAAGATCAAAACCTTCGTCGGCACCTCCGCGAATGCGGTCAAGACACAGATTTGGACAGCATTGATCTCGATGCTGCTCTTGCGGTATCTGCAACTGTCCTCCCGGTTCGGCTGGAGCTTGTCCAACCTCGTCGCGCTTCTGCGCATGAATCTCTTCACCCATCGCGATCTGATGGCCTGGCTCGACGAACCATTCGCCACGCCGCCCGATCCTCAAAATCACCCACAGGCCAATTTGGCCTTCACTTGATCTTGGACAGCAGCCAGAGGCACGATCTTGAATCCTCGTCATAACCAGCTCGAAACCCTCATCAGTTCAAGAGGGCATCCACCCGGTTTCGGCTATCTTGGACAGCAGTGATCTGAAGGATTTAATCAATGAATACCAAAAGCCTGTTCTTGGGTGCAGCAGTCGACGACAATTATTATGTTCGGTTCCGGTAGACGACAACTATCTGGGCCGGTTGGCACCTGAACCAGCGGGGTGCGTGTTAGTGCCGATGCCTAATTGACCCCGACGCTGATTTGGACTGCCCATTGCCGACCCCAGAAATTTTCTCGCAGACAAAGCCTTATTCGCATTGCGAATGGGTCAGCGGATTCCGGCACGCTGGGTTTATTTAGCATCAGCACCAACAAGTAAGGACAGTCGGTGCTTCAGGAAATGGCGCACGGCGCGCTGGCGCCGGACCTTCTTGGTGGCACCGCTAAGGCGCCCCAAACAATCGAGCTTTGAGTGCGACCCTGGCTTCGCGGATGGCTACAAGGATCTCATTCTTGAATTCGTCGCGCCTTATGACTTCTTCTAGTTTGAGTAGCGCTTTATCAACAGCCAATCCACCAATCAGACCACCGAGCGCACCAATAGCTACCGTCCCGACACCTGGAAGGACGGAACCGATTGCTGCCCCCACGGCCGCGCCGCCCACGACTGCGGTCGCCTTCGATACCGCCATTTTCGACAACGCTTTTGCCGCCGCCTTGAACACCCCCTTGCTGGCGACCTTTGCTGCAATAGCGGCGCTAACGCCCGTAGCCACTGCCCCGCCGGCGGCCCTGCCCTCGAATGCCACAACATCGAGATGCGTTGGCAACGAAAGAATGTCATTCAAGGACATGTCTTTGACCACTTTGGCTTCGGCCCCAGTCGGAAGCACCATGCGACTCGCGTCCATGATCGCCTTTTCTGTCTGGTGATATTCCGCCATGACGTTCTTGTGGCTCGCGAGGGCGGCTGCGATCGCATCTGACACCACCTTGAAGGCTTCACCTTGTTGCAGTTGTTCGTAGAGCTTCCTCTCCATGTAGCCTTCGATCTCCCCAGTCATCAGCTTGGCGAGCCGCACGTACTCCGCCATTAGGCTGTAGTACCAATCAAGATAGCGATCGACATTGTTTTCCATCTGGTCGAACGCCCGGTCAATCTGCCCGTCGAGTTTGGCGCGGGAGACATTGAGTTTTCCCAGCGCAACGAACTTCGCCGCCTCGAGCTTTTCGATGGTGCCCGGGTTATAAAGCTCACCGTCAATTCGCTCAGCCTGGCGTTCGACTTTCTTGATTGCCTCAATAACCTTCGGGTGGTCCCCCGTCCATTTTTCCAATTGAGCGAAAAGCGGCACATAGACGAAAATCGCGACGAATGTGATCAAAGCCGACGCCAGGGCAACGCGGTTCTTGGGCAGCGGCGCCGGAGTGTCATCGTCTGAAACCGGCCCGAATACTCTCCGGTACTCGCGCGAGGGAATGACGAAGCAGGCAAATGTGGCGCAGGCGTTGAAGAAAACAACATACCCGCCGATGACCTTGAGCAACAGAGGCAAATACTCGCCGAATTGTTTCAAGTCCCCGGCAAGGTATGCCTTGATGCCATCCGCGAAACTCATCAGCCGCAGGGCAACCTGCGCCACCGCACTGCCGGCGATTTCAGGAATGCCGGATCTCTTGGCGGCTAATGCTTCAGATAGCGAGGCGTAGTTCTGGACGCTGGAGAAGACAAGGATGAGGCCGGCATAGATCACGATCATGATCGCCGGGCACCACAAGCGCGCCCATACGATTGAGCAATCCGTAATGACATAGCGCTTTTTAAGTTCAACTGACAGAAACCTGTGGCTGTACTGGTGGGCGAGCCAATAAACCGGAACCACGAGAAGGAGCGCCATCCATTCCAGACTCGAATAAATGGAGAACTGGAGCAGCATGAAGAAAGACGTCGTCAGCGCCCAGATCACCCAGAGGATCGAGCGGATGACACGTCCCGAAAGCAGCTTGTACGCCCGGCCGCTCGTCTTGTAATACGACACGACACGCGTTTGGTTGACCGCACTACTGTAGGCGCCAGACAAGGCCACGGGAACGGCGAATATCAATACGCTGATAACGACGAAACCGAAGGGTAGGCTCGCGATTTGCTGACCGGCAAGATACGCAAGCGCCAGCCAAACCAGCGCCATGACCAGAAATGGCCGAAAGCCAATAACTGGCGGCTCAGAGTTTGTCATGACGCAAGAAACATAATGAAGAGCAGGAATGCAAAAACGGACAGTATGAGGATAGCAACTCCCACGGCATCCGGGGAATCTTCGACTCTGGCCGCCTGAGTAAATTGCCGATTTCGCGTCAGGAAGTCCCCGCCTTCGCCATAAAGCCTCCTGTATCGCACACCCCAGCCTGTAGCTCGGAGATTACCTGCAATGGACAGATGAGCGGCCGTTTAGAAAATCGGTCTCAGCGAGTCTCGCTGCACTGATCATAGCCCTCAGTCACTCAATCCGACGGTCAGCTACCGCTGCATTGCGGAAGTTCAGGCGGAAATAGCACCAAAGCATAACGAACGGCCGCTTCCCCGATCTCCCCGTGCTTGGCGAATGGCCGCTCCCGATTTCCGCCACCGTCGGCTAAGGGCACTTAGGGTGAGTAACGATTTTCGATAAGTGACTGCTCGGATTCTTCACGCCGGATTTTTTGCTGATGAATTGATGAACGGCGGCAATACGCGTATTTGCTGCCGCTCAAGCAGCAAGCCTCCAACGGCCGTTCTGGCC
>JAXMJU010000029.1:0-2312 GCA_034376265.1 Sulfuritalea sp. | reverse complement strand
CCGTCAGTTGATCGTAACCGGTCAGAGGATGCGGCCGGACCGTGACATCGCGCCGCTTGAGGTGATCGGGCAAGGTAACGCCAACCGGTGGTGGAGAACCCTGTTCCTGACGCTGGCGTTCCAGTGCCAGACGCACCGCGTTCGGATGCGGCACCTCGCGCGCCAGTGCGTCACGAATCGCGGCCTCCAATTCTGAAGCGCCGTAGCGATCGAGTAGATCAAGCAACGTACGCGTGATGCGCCCCAGCGGTTCGCCACGTTCTGCTGCTTGGCGCAGGAACTCCCGGCTCTGCGGGATCGCCTGTACCAGACGATCGGTGGTGCGATGCGCGCTGGCCTTGTGCTTGTGCTCGACCAAGGCGTCAATATGGGCCGGGATTTCAATCTGCTGACCACGGTCATATGAGCGCGGATGCGTCGCGATCACCTGTGCTGCGTCGAGGACGCGAACCTGCCGCGGATCGGCGACCACGGTCAGTGCGCGCTGAACATAGGCATAGGGCACCGAGTAGTCGTTCAGATCAAAGCGTACATACGGGGTCTTGCCGGCCGACACCGCTTTCACTTCGTCGGTTGCAAAGGCGTTGGGCGGCAAAGCAAGCAGACCTTCCTTCTCCTGGTCAAAGGCCGCCTTCACAGTCAGCTTCTCGTCCTCAGGGCAGCGACGCTCGCTGGCAGCCCCGCTCGTCCAGGCATCGGCCTGGGCATTCAGGTCATCCAGATCGGTGAAGGCGCGCCCGGCGAAGAAGGCATCGCGGATATAGCGTATTGCCCGCTCCACGCGCCCCTTCTCATTTCCTCGGGCGACAGCCACCGGGCGTGGCTCGAACCGGTAATGTCCGGCCAGTGCGAGCAGCGTTGGGTTGAAACGGATGGCGTTGCCCTGGCGTTCGAGCACCGCGCTCTTTAGATTGTCGTACAGAGCGATCCGGGGGACGCCGCCCCACGCCTCGAAGGCGGCAACATGGCCACGCAGGAAGTTCTCCATGCGGGCGTCCAGATAAAAGCGCAGGAAGATCTGCCGCGACCAGGACAGGACCGTGACGAAACCCATCAGGGGGCGACGGGCACGGCCGATCTCGATGTGCCCGAAGTGACCCCAGTCGATCTGGCACTGTTCGCCCGGCAGGGTGCGCAGCCGCAGATAGGCTTCTGTGCGCCGACGCGGTCGGTGGCGGGCGATCAAATGCCGGAAGTGATCAGGGTGGCCAGGGTATCCGCGGCTTTGCGCCATGCCATACAGGCGACTGGCCGTGAGGGTCGGAAACTGCTCCAGCGTCTCGCGGATGAACGGCAGATACGGATCGATGGCCGAGGCCCGGCGCACCGGCCCCATCAACGGCAGGCCGGCCTGGGACAGTACCCGGGCGACGGTGTCGCGGTGCAACTGCAGTTGGGTGGCGATCGTGCCGATGCGCCAGCGTTCGGCATGGTAGTAGCGCAGGATCTGCGCTTCAATTTCGGGGGTAAGGACCAAAGGGGACTCTCCTGTCGGGATGGGATCGGCGAATCCGACGACGCAGAAAGTCCTGACGCACGAATTGCGGGAGTACCTGGTGGCACAAGTGGCAGTGCCAGGGCGGCGGCGAGGTGGATTTCTTCACTGTCGGTTCGCTCGCCAGTTGAACAGGGAGCGGCGGTGATGGGGAACCCTGATGCGTCACTTTCTGTTCTCGGGCCCGGTATCGACGCTGGCGTTCGGCATGGGCGCGACGGCCGCGATGCGTGTCTTGGTAGCGACAGCCGGCAGACCGTATCGACTGGTGACGTGCCTGCGGCGCACATCCAGCGGTGCAGTAGCGATTGCCGCGATCACAGTGGCTGCACATGAGCACCGGGGTGCGGCAACCGGCGCACAGGTAGCGTCTTCCGGGGATATCCATTGGCACTCAGGGCCAATGGGAAGTCGACGGCGACGTGCGCTTCGTGAAATACTATGCAGGCAACGTCGCCGCTATTGGGGCTGCGGGGTGCGGCATCGGAACTGACTTGGCGGTTGGAGCCGGTGTCGCGCCTGCGTTTCCACCGGCCAGTCGGCTTTCTACTCCATCGCCGATACTGGCGCCACATTCAAGCAGACCAAGCGGGCTCCTCGTTCGACCGCTTCAGCTCGCCCTAGCACGCACCCTGGCTATCCCTGCCGCGCTTCGCTTGCACTACGATGGATTGATTCGCAATCCATCCGCCGCAAGCCCTGCGGGCGCCAACCCCAACACCGGCATAAATATGCCTGAAATTCAAAAACCAAAATCACATCCGGCTTGCACTTGCTGGCCAAACGCAAAATTCAGCGCCGCCGGGTTTCTGCGGTA
>JAXMJU010000028.1:0-14872 GCA_034376265.1 Sulfuritalea sp. | reverse complement strand
TCGGCCAGGCGCTGGGCGCCGGCGACAGCCGGCGCGCGCGACACGCCGGCCTGCTCGGCCTGGCGGTCGGTTGCGGCGTCGCGGCCCTGGTCGCCGCCGCGATCTGGCTCGGCGCCGCGCCGCTGGCGCGCGCCTACACCTCGGACCCCGCGGTCGCCGCCGCCGCACCGACGCAGCTAGGCATCGTCGCCGTCTATCACCTCGCCGATGCCGTGCAGGCGGTGATGGCCCAGGTGCTGCGCGGCTACAAGCGCGCCATGGCGCCGATGCTGATCTATGCGCTTTCGCTATGGGGCGTCGGGTTGGGCGGCGGCTATATGCTCGCCCTCACCGATACCTTCGGCGCGGCGCGCGGCGCCGCGGGCTTCTGGATCGCCGGCACGGCGAGCCTGGCGATTGCCGGGGCGGGCGTGCTGGCTTACTTCCTGCGAATTTCGCGCCACGGCCCCGCGGTCCCCATCTACCTGCGCTGAATCCTCATCGCCGCCGTACCGCCAGCGCCAACTTTTCCTTGGGGGTTCGTCTGGTAACCCATGCCACCGGTATGATGAACAGACTTGTATCAGCCAGCGGGCGCTGGAACTGGCCCGCCACCTGCAGAAGCGGAGCATGAAAACGATCAAGCTGCGGCCCTGGGATTCGGCCGAGCATCTGAAGATGGAAGAGGAGAAGATCCACTATCTGGAAGCCTGCCTTGAGGAGGGCGATGCGGCGCTGGTCGCCCGTGCGCTGGGAGTAATCGCCAAGGCGCGAAGCATGACGCTGTTGGCGCGGGATACCGGCCTGTCGCGCGAGAGCCTGTACAAGGCGCTGTCGGGCGAAGGAAATCCAGAGTTCACCACCGTCATGAAGGTGGTCAAGGCGCTGGGCTTCCGGCTACATGTTGCGCCGGTGGCGTAGGCGATGCATCGCGTCGCCGCAGGTGGGCACCCAGGCAACAAACAAAACCGGTGCGTCTTGGTGGCGTCGGGTGGCGAAGTACCTCTTCGCCGTATCGCCAGCGCCAACTCTTGAGCCCCGATACATGTGAATCAAGCGCAATCGGCTGCAGCCGACTTATGGAGGTGGCATCGCCGGAGGCTTCGGCGCATACTCCATAAGCATCGCGGCGCGAATCCGTCGCGGCATCGTCGAACCAGTTCGGAGGCATCGAGCGTGAGCGAAATTCAATTCAAGGTGGAGGCGCTTCCCGAAGGCGGGTTTCTCGCCCGCGCCGTCGGCGCCGACATATTCACCGAAGCCGACAATCTTTTCGAACTGCACGAGCGGGTCAGGGATGCCGTGCGTTGCCATTTCGATGAAGGTGCAGCACCGACCCGGATCAGCGTGATTATTGAAGAATCGGCCGACTCCGGCGATCCCAGCTGGCGGGTCGAATGATCGCCATCTCGGGCTCTGTCTGCGGGGCCTTCCGCTTCGCGGGCCGGCAAGCGCTGGCTTTCCGCAAAGAAAGTTTTTGACAGGCTCGCCTGGTGAGCCCCACGAGGGTAAAGATGGCGGGCATGGACACCACCTACTTTGCGCATAGTGACAACGCCATTGGCGAGCGGCATCTGCTTCGGACGCACCTCCAAAGCGTTGCCACGCTGGCGAGCGGCTTCGCCAATACCACGCCATGGGCTGATGAAGCCAATCTTGCCGGCCTGTTGCACGACCTTGGAAAGTACGCCGACCGCTTTCAGGCACGACTGCGCGGCGAGGATTCCGGGCTCGATCACTGGTCGCAAGGGGCATGGCTTGCCCTCCTGAAGCATCGCGCCAAGGCTGCGGCGCTGGCTATTCAGGGACATCACGTTGGTTTGCGGCGTGGCGATGCTCCGGCCTTGAAGAGGCTGAACCCTGCTACCTTGCAGCCGAGAACTCCCGACGGACTGGAACTGTCCGACCCCGACCCGGACAAGCTTGAACGTCGCGCGCTGGTCGATGGCCTGATCTTCTCGATGCCAGTAACAACCGCTCTTCCGCGCAGCAACGACATGTCACGACCCGTTGCGGCGATGCTGGATGTACGCCTGTTGTTTTCCTGTCTGGTCGATGCCGACTTTCTCGACACCGAAGCGCATTTCAAAGGCGATGCGAACGGCAAGCCCCTCCGTAACGCAGGCCCCGAGCTTGATGCCCCTCTTGCACTTGCCGCGCTGGATCGCTACATGGCCGACTTGGCTCGTGGCAACCGGGAACAGGTCGCCAACGTAAAACAGGCTCGCGATTCGCTCTGGCAATCGGCAGTCCTGGCTGCGGAACTCGCCCCCGGCGTTTTCACGTTGACCGCTCCGACCGGTTCCGGCAAAACCCTCGCCATGTTGCGCTTCGCCTTGCAACATGCCGCCCGCCACGGCCTGCGACGCATCGTGCTGGCGGTGCCGTTTCTCACGGTCATCGAGCAAACGGCACGCATCTACCGCGACGTGTTCGCCGATTTTCACGAGAATTTCGTGCTGGAGCACCACAGCTTGGCCGGGTTGGGCGAAGAATCCGAAAAGCGCGATGCCGAAGGCGCCCAGGAATGCCAACGCCGCTTGCTGGCGGAAAACTGGGATGCGCCGATCATCCTGACGACCAATGTGCAGTTGCTCGAATCGCTGTTTTCCAATCGGCCGTCGAGCTGTCGGAAGCTGCACCGGTTGATGAATTCGGTGATTCTGTTCGACGAGGCGCAAAGCCTGCCGCAGCATCTTGCCGTGCCGACGCTGGCCGCCCTTTCGCACTTGTCCAGCGCCTATCGCACGACGGTGATGTTTGCCACTGCCACGCAGCCCGCGTTTGATGCGCTCGATGCGTCGGTACAGCAGCAGGCTGCCGCTGGCTGGAAACCGACCGAAGCGGTTCCCAAACACGCCGACCTGTTCGCGGCCTTGCAGCGCGTCAGCGTGCGCTGGCCTGCATCCGGCGAAAAACTCGGCTGGAATGAACTTTCCGGTCGTCTGCGCGACACCCCGCAAGCTTTGGTGGTCTGCAATCTCAAACGCCACGCGCTGACGCTGCTCAAGGAACTCGACGGCGAAGATGGCGTTTTTCATCTTTCCACCAACCTCTGTGCTGAACACCGGCGTGCCGTGCTGCGGACGGTGCGCGAACGCTTGCAGGCAGGCCAGCCCTGCCGCCTGATTTCGACGCAATGCGTCGAGGCCGGTGTTGATGTCGACTTCCCCACGGTCTATCGTGCCTTCGCGCCGCTGGAGGCAATTGCACAGGCCGCTGGGCGTTGTAATCGCGAAGGCCGTCTGAACCAGCACGGAAGGCTGGGCGAGGTGGTCGTCTTCGAACCCGTCGAAGATGGCAACTGGCGGCGCTTCTATCCGACACGCGCCTACTTTCAGGCCGCCGAAGTCACGCGCAGCCTGCTCACGCAAACTGGCGATCTGGACATCGGCAGCCCGGAGACGTTTCGTCGTTACTACCGTGCGTTGTACGACGCCAACCACTCGGGCAGCCAAAGCCCGGAATTGACAGAGGCGCTGCTGGCCATGGATTTCGTCGAAGTGGCAAAACGCTATCGCCTCATCGAGCAGGGAACGATTCAAGTGCTCGTGCCGTGGGCTGCGCGCCAGGATGAATTTTCGCGCCTGCGTGCCGAAGCCGAGCGAGAGGGCATTTCAGCGCAATGGATGCGCCGCGCCCAAGGACTGGCGGTAAGCGTCTATCGCACCACCGAAAGTGCTCCGTCATGGGCGATTCCGGCAAAGCTCCGCTGGAACAAACAGGGCGCCGGCGTCTCCGACGAATGGTTCATCCTCGAAGGCGACTATTATGACGAAACAATTGGCTTGAACCCACCCGATGGACCACGGGTATTCATCGCATGAGGAGGAACAATGGCGAATGATGTGCACACGCTCGACGTCTGGGGCGATCTGGCCTGCTTCACTCGGCCCGAAATGAAAGTCGAGCGCTTTTCCTATCCGGTCATTACGCCCTCGGCGGCGCGCGGCATCTTCGACGCGATCTACTGGGACGGGCGCCGCCAGGGCACGGAAATCCGGGCCTACTTCCACTGGCAGATCATGCGCATCGAAGTGCTGGAGATACCGCGTTTCATTGCTCTGCGGCGCAACGAGGTCAAGGGCCGCGTGCCGGGCACGGCCACACTCAACCAGTGGATGAGCGGCACCGCAGCACCCGAGCCGCTGTGGGCCGATGGCGGTGAGGACACCACAGGCCGCACCCAGCGTCAGACCATGGCGCTGAAGAACGTCCGCTATCGCCTTACGGCACGCATTGCGCCGCGCGCCGGGCAGGAACGGGGCAAGCTCAACGCCTGCTTTCTGCGCCGTGCTCGCGCCGGCAAGTGCTTTCAGCAACCTTATTTCGGCTGCCGCGAATTTCCGGCGTTCTTCGAATACGTCGATGATGCCGTTGCCCACCCGGTCGAGCCCGTGCGGCTGGATCAGCATCTTGGCTTCATGCTCTACGACGTCTTCGACCTGCGCAAGGACGTCATCAGAGATAACGACAAACCCTTCATCACCCTGTTCGATGCCCACATTCGGGGCGGTGTACTCGACGTGCCGCCATTCGAACACGCGGCGGTGAGAAAGCCGGAGCGCTGATCATGCTGCAACGATTGATCGAGTATGCGCATGACCATGTACCGCTTTCCGAGCCCGGTTTTACGGTGCGTGGCATTCGCTGGCGTATAGACATCAGTGCTGGCGGCAGGCTGCCTGGCATCATTCCTTCCACCAACGACAAGGGCGACGAACGCTGGGGCTGCCCGGAAATGCACGGGATGGTTTCGGGCGGCAAGTCGCATTTCCTGATCGACAACTTGAAGACGGCGATTTGCCTGGAAGCCGACACCAAAGACGAGCCGCGCCACGAGTTTTACGTTGCCCGCATCCGAGAGGCTGCCGAAGCGATCCCCAGCTTGCGTTCCCTGCAGATGTTTCTGGAGGACGACATTCAACTGGAAGCGCTCAGGGCAACATTGGCAGCACCGCCACACAAAGCCGGCGCCAACGACAACCTCGAATGGCGTATTGACGGTCGCGATCCATTGGCCGATCCGGTCGTCATTGAGTGGTGGCGGCAATGGCGGAAGAACGATCTTGGCGTCGATGCGACGGCCGACGCCGACATGATTTGTTTCGGTACCGGAACCCTGGCACCGGCCATGGAAACGCAGCCCAAGGTGATGCGCTTGCCTGGCGGCCAAGGTGCTGGCGATTCCCTGATCGGGTTCGACAAGGCGGCATTTACTTCGTTTGGCCTGAAGAAATCAGCAAATGCCGCCGTCTCCGAAACCGCCGCGCGCCAGTACGTGGACGCCCTCAATCATTTGGTGCGCCACCGTTCGAAGAAGCTTGCCGACAGCCTTGCGCTGCATTGGTTCAAAGGCGCGGTCGAGGACAAGGACGATGTGCTGGCCTGGCTCAACGATCCGCGGGAAAGAGCCGAGGCGACGGCGGCTATTGCAGCGCGCCAGTTGTTCGATGCCATACGCAGTGGCCAGCGGCCGAACCTTGGCCACGCCGAGTATTACGCGCTCACTCTGTCCGGCATGTCTGGGCGCGTGATGGTGCGCGACTGGATGGAAGGACGTTTCGAGCAACTCGTCGGTCATATTGCGAATTGGTTCGAGCATCTTTCCATCACGGCGCGCGACGGTCAGGGCCTCGCTCGCGATCCAAAGTTCATGGCTGTTTGCGGGGCACTGGTTCGAGACCTGAAGGATTTTCCAGCGCCGACGTCCGCGACACTATGGAAGGTTGCCGTGCAGGGCCTGCCCATTCCTCAACCCTTGATGGCCCAAGCGCTGGCGCGCTTCCGCACCGACCTGGTCGACAAGGATCAGCCACCGTTCAACCACGCCCGCATGGGCCTCATCAAAGCCTATTTCATTCGCCGCAACCCTGGAGGTGACATTCACATGACTACCGGTTACAACCTCACTCATCCCGCCGCTGCCTACCATTGCGGTGGATTGCTGGCCGTTCTTGCCAATCTACAACGCGCCGCTCTCGGTGATGTCGGCGCCGGTGTGGTGCAACGCTTCTACACCGCTGCCAGCCAGACGCCCGGCCTTGTCATCGGTCGGCTCGTCGGCAACGCACGTAACCATCTCGCCAAGCTCGATCCAGGGCTTGCTTGGTGGTACGAGGAACGCATTGCCGAGCTGATGAATCGTTTCGGTGATGCTGCGCCGCGCATTCTCGACCTCGAAGGCCAGGGCTTGTTTGCGCTCGGCTACTACCAGAAGCTCGCCGAACTGCGCGCCGGAAAAACCACCACTTACGTCATCAACGAACAGGGAGCACAGCAATGAGCGCCATCCAGAACCGTTACGAATTTCTCTATCTATTCGACTGTGAAAACGGCAACCCCAACGGTGATCCCGACGCCGGCAACAGTCCCCGCATTGATCCCGAAGACATGCACGGACTCGTGTCCGACGTAGCCTTGAAGCGGCGTGTGCGGAATTACATCCAGACCGCCTTCGGTAATGAAGCGCCCAATGCGATTTTCATCGAGCATGCGACGAACCTGAACAAGCCCATAACGGCCGCCCATGTCGCAACGGGTGGCGCGCCAGGTGGTGGCGGCAATCAGCGGCAAGTGACCAAGGCCCGTGGCTGGATGCGAGAGCAGTTCTTCGATGTCCGTACTTTTGGAGCCGTGATGTCAACCGGCCCCAATGCTGGTCAGGTCCGTGGCCCAGTGCAGATCGCCTTTTCTCGTTCGGTCGATCCCATCCTGCCGATGGATGCCTCGATCACCCGCATGGCGGTCGCCGAAAGAGTATCCGGCGCCAAGTCCGTCGCCGATTACGAGGCATGGGAAGAGAAGCAGGAGGAAGATAAATTGCGCACCATGGGACGCAAGGCGCTGATTCCGTACGGACTGTATGTGGCCAAGGGATTTATCTCGGCGCATCTTGCGCAAGGTGAAAAGGACAACGAACAGGCTGCGTTCAGCGAAACCGACTTGACCAATCTCCTGGCCGCGCTCAAGGGCATGTGGGACCACGACCGTTCTGCTTCAAAGGGCGTGATGTCATGTCGCGGTCTGTACGTCTTCAAGCATGTCGGCACCGACAGCGATCCGGTGCAGCGGGTGCGTCAAGCCATGCTCGGTTGCGCGCCGGCGCAGCGCATGCTGGACTTCAGCACCCATAATCGCGAGATTGCCGACAGCATCATCGACATTCGCAAGACGATCAGCGGCTCGCCTCGTTCGTTCGCCGATTACGCGGTGACAGTTCATGCGGATCGTCTGCCTGCCGGAGTCGAACTGGTGACGCCGTAAGCCAACATGAACTGGCGCGAACGCATCGTCTGCAACCCCGACATTCTGCTCGGCAAGCCGACCATCAAGGGCACGCGAATCTCTGTCGAACTCATTCTTCAGGGATTCGCCAGCGGTTGGCGCATGGAAGACGTTCTGGAAAGCTATCCGCACCTTGGCCGCGAGGATGTTCTCGCGGCGCTGGCCTGCGCCGCCGAAATAGTGCATGCCCACCGCTTCGAGCCCTTGCCGGAGGCCAAGGATGAAAGCTAGACTGGACCACTCAGCCGAAGGATGTAACCGAGGAGAACACCCATGATCGCCGTCGAAATCGAAGCGCCCATCGTCAATCATCGAATCGACTTCAGCAGCGACAGGCTGCCGTCGAATGTCGAGCAGGCCAAAATCATCGTCATGTACGAAGAGGCGTCCGCTGAGTCGGGGAACCTGGATATCGTCGCCTTGGCCCGTGCCGCACGGGCGAGTTTCCCCAAGCGCGACCCGAAACAGCTTCGCGACGAATTCGACGCGATGCGTTCTGAATGGGACGGGCGGAGCCACGGGAAATGACCGTTCGCTGCCTGATCGACACGAATGTGCTGATCGACTACATCAACGGTAACGCCGCGCCGGCGTTCGCGGCGAACGTCGAACAGGCGTTGGCGGAGGGCTCCGTGGTGTCGGTGATTACCACGATGGAATTGCTCGGCTGGCGCGGACACAGCGAGCAAAGTCGCCGCGACGCCGAGAATTTGTTGCGCGGCATGGGCGAAATCGGGCTCGCGCGCCCGGTGGTGGACGAGGTGATCAAGCTGCGCAGCCTGCTGGCGATCAAACTGCCGGACGCCATCATTGCCGCCAGTGCGCTGGTCGAGGGCTTGCCGCTCATGACCGGCAACACGGGCGATTTCAAGGCAATTCCCGGCTTGTCGCTGCTCGACCCGGCTGGGCCATGACCGACGACTTCATCAATCTTTCCGCCCTCAACCAGTTTGCCTACTGCCCGCGCCGATGCGGGCTGATCTACCAGGAAGGCGAGTTCGCGGACAACCTGCATACGGCGCGCGGCAATGCCGAGCATGCGCGGGTCGATCAGGTGGATCACGCCGTCACGCGCGCAGGCGCGCGGGTGGAACATGCGCTGCCGATCTGGAACGACCGAATCGGCCTTATCGGCAAATGCGACGTGGTCGAGTTCTGGCCCGACGGCACGGTATATCCCGTCGAATACAAGCACGGCCCGAAGCGCAAATGGTTGAACGACGACCTGCAACTGGCAGGGCAGGCCTTATGCTTGGAAGAGATGCTGGCCAGGCCCGTGCCGCGCGGCGCGATCTATCACGTCAGCAGCCGGCATCGCCGCGAAATAGAGATTACGGACGAGTTGCGGCAGCGGGTGGAAGAAACCGCCGCTGCGATTCGCGCCATGGTCGATTCGGGCGTCCTGCCGCCACCGCTCAACGATGCGCGTTGCCGGGAGTGCTCGCTGAAGCCGCGCTGCCAGCCCGAACTGGTCGGCGCGGTGGACCGTCAGCGCAACGTCGCACGAACTCTTTTCGAGGTGGCGGAGTGAGCATCCAGACCGTTGAAAACACCGTCTACATCATGGCGCAGGGCGCTTACGCCCATCTCGACAATGACACCCTGCGCATTGAAATCGAGCACGAGACGAAGCTGCGCGTGCCGCTGCATCATGTCGGGGCCTTGGTTTGCTTCGGCAATGTTCTGGTTTCACCCTTTCTGATGCATCGCTGCGCCGATGAGGGAAAGACCGTGGTGCTCCTGTCCCAGTCGGGACGCTTCAAGGCGCGACTCGAAGGACCAGTTTCCGGCAACGTGCTGCTGCGGCAGGCGCAACATCGCCGCTTATTGGACAATGCGGCCAGCGCCAACTTTTGTCTGGCTGTCGCCAAATCCTGTATTGCCGGCAAATTGAAAAACTGCCGGCAGGTATTGCAGCGCGGAGCGCGCGAGACCGGTCGCGAAGACGATAACGTGCCACTGGCGGAAACAGCCGACGAACTCGGTCGCGCATTGGCGCGGCTCGAACACGCGCCCGACCTCGATGCCGTGCGCGGCATCGAAGGCGACGCTGCCAAGCGCTACTTCGCTGTGCTGGGCCTGATCATGCGGGCCGATGCCCGCGCCGCTTTTGCGATGAACGGTCGCACTCGGCGGCCGCCGCTGGATCGCATCAATGCGCTGCTTTCCTTCCTCTATGCGATGTTGATGAATGACATTCGTTCGGCTGTGGAAAGCGTCGGCCTCGATCCGCAGATCGGCTTTCTGCATGCGGTGCGGCCGGGGCGCGCGGCGGCGGCGCTCGATTTGATGGAGGAGTTTCGTCCGTTGCTGGCGGATCGCCTGGCGCTCACGCTGATCAATCGGCGGCAGATCGCTGCGGACGATTTTGTTGAGCGTCCGGGCGGCGCTGTGACGCTCAACGAAGATGCGCGCAAGGCAGTCGTTTCCGCCTATCAGGAGCGTAAGCAGGAAACGCTGATGCATCCGCTACTGGAATCGAGTATGGCCTTGGGCATCGCGCCCTTCGTCCAGGCGCGCCTGCTTGCCCGCGTTGTGCGGGGCGACGTCGAGTCCTACCTTCCTTTCTGTCCGAAATGAGCATGCTGGTCATCGTCAGCTACGACGTTTCCACCGAAACCAAGGCCGGCCGCCGCCGCTTGCGGCGAGTGGCGCGGGTGTGCGAAGGCATGGGCCAGCGGGTTCAGAAGTCCGTGTTCGAATGCAAGGTCGACGCCATGCAGTTCGAAGAACTCGAACGGTGCCTGCTGGCGGAAATCGATGCGAAAGAGGACTGTCTGCGGTTCTACCGCTTGACCGAGCCCGTTGAATTGCACGTGCGCGAGTACGGAAAATTCAAGGCCGTGGATTTTGACGGGCCGCTGGTGCTATGACGCGCGGATCGCAAGTGACGTGGAATTGCCGGCAGGTTCGCGGCAGCAGGAAGTCCCTGATTTTGCGTTCGAATAATGAAGCTGAGAAAATGAATGTGTCCTGCGCAAGCAGGATCGTAAGCAGGTTCGCGCTAATGACCGGATTGTGTATGCCGAATCAAGGCGTTGGACGCGACCTGACGCCCGGCCCGCGAGGGCCGGGCGAGGATTGAAACTGAGAACTCGCTGGGCTTACGCGGATACATCACTGAAGACGCCCGGCCCGCGAGGGCCGGGCGAGGATTGAAACATCACGCCGAATTCGCTTTGATCTTCCGGGGCGAGGATTGAAACCCGCCGTGCTGGACATGATGGAAACCCTCCGGCCGTGCTGGCGGCGGGTATTTGCGGATCTGCGGGCGATGGAGCGGGAAGTGTTGCGGGCGATCGAGGAGAAAACGTGAATCAGCGCAGCACGCAGCGCCAGAGCAGCGCCGCGCCGACGGCGAGCATGCCCAAGCCCAGCGCGGGCGATGACCCCAATGCGACCAGCGCGGCCAGGACGGCGGCGGCGGGGATGGCGAGTGCGAGCAAGGTTTTCATGGCGAGAGTGTAGATCATGCCCTGCGATATCGTCGCCCGGCCCGCGAGGGCCGGGCGACGATTGAAACTTCAGGTTCGTCGGGCCGGGTGAGGATCGAAATCCCGAAATTTGAGGGACTCTGCTGGCGCTGTCGCGAGACGAGGGAAAACTCCGATAGTTGGCGCTGACGCCACGGCGATTTTGACTGCCGGGGTTCGAATCAAGGTTCGGCTCAAACCATCCCGGCGCCGGCCGCCACCAGTGCGTAGCGCGCGGCCTTGCCGGCGGCCATCCATGCCGTGCAGGCCAGGGGCGGCAGGCGCAGCCAGCCGGCGGCGGCGCACAGGGCGTCGCCGACGATAGGCGCCCAGGCCAGGATCAGCAGCGGGGCGCCATGCCGGCGCAGGGCGTCCAGGCGGCGGGTCGCCGTGGTGTCAGTGCCAACTCTTGCAGGCAGCAGGCGGGCCATGCCGTAGGTGCTCATGCCGCCCAGCGTATTGCCCAGCGTCGCCAGCAGCAGCGCCGCCAGCGTCTGCTCCGGATGCAGCCTGATCACGGCGAACAGTACGGCTTCCGAGCCGCCCGGCAGCAGCGTCGCGGCGAGGAAGCTGGCGAGGAAGAGGCCGGCCAATCCGGCTTCGGCGGTGAATGCGAAGTCCATGGCGCATGTTACCCTTTGCGATTACCGAACCTTCTGCCCTCCCGTCATGGATTATCTCGAAAGAATACTCAACGCCCGTGTTTATGATGTCGCAATAGAAACGCCGCTGGAGCCGGCCTCGATCCTCTCGGCGCGCATCGGCAACCGCGTGCTGCTGAAGCGCGAAGACATGCAGCCGGTGTTCAGCTTCAAGCTGCGCGGCGCCTACAACAAGATCGTCCATCTGACGCCGGCGCAGAGGAAGCGCGGGGTGATCTGCGCCTCGGCCGGCAACCATGCCCAGGGCGTGGCGCTTTCGGCGCAGAAACTCGGCATCCGCGCCGTGATCGTGATGCCGACGACGACGCCGCAGATCAAGATCGATGCGGTGAAAAAGCTCGGCGGCGAGGTGGTGCTGGCCGGCGAGTCCTACGACGCCGCCTACACCCACGCGCTGGAACTGGAGAAGAAGCAGAAACTCAACTTCGTCCATCCCTTCGACGATCCGGACGTGATCGCCGGCCAGGGCACCATCGGCATGGAAATCCTGCGCCAGCATCCCGAGCCGATCGACGCGGTGTTCTGCTGCGTCGGCGGCGGCGGCCTGATTTCCGGCGTGGCGGCCTACATCAAGCGCCTGCGGCCCGAGGTCAGGATCATCGGCGTCGAGGCGGCCGATGCCGATGCCATGGCGCGCTCGCTGGCCGCGGGGAAGCGCGTGCGCCTGGAAAACGTCGGCCTGTTCGCCGACGGCGCGGCGGTCAAGTACGTCGGCGCCGAGACCTTCCGTCTCTGCCGCGAGTATGTCGATGAAATGGTGCTGGTCGATACCGACGCGATCTGCGCGGCGATCAAGGACGTGTTCGAGGATACGCGCACGATCCTCGAGCCGGCCGGCGCCCTGGCCGTGGCCGGCGCCAAGGCCTGGGCGCACAGGCACGGCATGCGCGGCAAGACGCTGGTGGCGGTGGCTTCCGGCGCCAACATGAATTTCGACCGCCTGCGTTTCGTCGCCGAGCGCGCCGAGGTCGGCGAACAGCGCGAGGCCGTGCTGGCCGTGACGCTGCCGGAAACGCCCGGCGCCTACAAGAAATTCGTCGCCCTGATCGGCTCGCACAACATCACCGAATTCAATTACCGCTTTCACGATGCGGCCGAGGCCCACGTCTTCGTCGGCATGCAGGTGGCCAACCGCAACGAGGCGACCAAGCTGGTGCAGCAACTGCAGAAGAACGGCTATCCGGCGCTGGACCTGACCGACGACGAAATGGCCAAGCTGCACATCCGCCATCTGGTCGGCGGCCATGCGCCGCAGGTGAACCACGAGCTGATCTACCGTTTCGAGTTCCCCGAGCGCCCCGGCGCGCTGATGCACTTCCTCAACAAGATGAGCGCCGGCTGGAACATCAGCCTGTTCCATTACCGCAACCACGGCGCCGACACCGGCCGCGTGCTGGTCGGCATGGAAGTGCCGCCGAAGGAGATGAAGGACTTCCGCTTCTTCCTCAAGAACCTCGGCTACCGCTACTGGGACGAGTCGAAGAATCCGGCCTACCGCCTGTTCCTGGGCTAGGCATGGCGCGGCTTGCGTCGCATCGGACAGCCAAATGAGCCATGACTTCGACGCCCTAGTGGACCGGGCCGGCACCGATTCGGTGAAATGGGCGAAGTACGCAGGGCGCGACATCATCCCGCTGTGGGTCGCCGACATGGATTTCGCCGTGCCGCCGGCGGTGATCGCGGCCTTGCGCAGCCGCATCGATCACGGCGTGTTCGGCTACAACCAGCCCGCGGCGAGCCAGATCGAGGCCGTGGTCGACTACCTCGAACGCAAGTTCCAATGGCGCATCGATCCGGAATGGATCGTCTGGCTGCCGGGCCTGGTGTCCGGACTCAATGTCGCCTGCCGCGCGGTGGGTGCGCCGGGCGATGCGGTGTTCACCGCGACGCCGATCTATCCGCCCTTCCTCTCGGCGCCGATCGCTTCCGGCCGGCGCGTGGCCAGCGTGCCGCTGGTGCGCGATTCGGCCGGCTGGCTGTGGGATTTTCCGGCGGTGGATGCGGTGCTGCGCAGCAGCCGGGCCCGGCTGTTCCTGCTCTGCCATCCGCACAACCCGACCGGGCGCGTCTGGCACGCGGACGAACTGTGGCAGATCGCGGCGCTGGCCGAAAAGCACGATCTGGTGGTCTGCTCGGACGAAATCCACAACGGTCTGGTGCTCGCGCCGCAGTGCCAGCACCAACTCTTCGCCACGCTGTCGCCCGAGCTTGCGGCGCGCAGCATCACGCTCCTGGCGCCGTCCAAGACCTTCAACATTCCGGGCCTCGGCTGCGCCTTCGCGCTCATCCCCGATGCCCGCCTGCGCCAGGATTTTCGCCAGGCCATGCACGGCATCGTGCCCCACGTCAATGCGCTGGGCATGGTCGCCACCGAGGCCGCGCTGACGCTTTGCGACGACTGGCATGCGGCCCTGCTCGATTATCTGCGCGGCAACCTGCGCGCGGTCGAGCGCGCCGTGGCCGCCCTGTCGGGCCTCGACATGCGGCCGGTGGAGGCGACCTACCTGGCCTGGATCGATGCGCGCGAATTTGCCGCCGACCGCGGCATCGGCAATCCGGCGCGCTGGCTGGAGCAACACGGCCTGGGCCTGTCCGACGGCGCCGATTTCGGCGCGCCGGGCTTCGTCCGCCTGAATTTCGGCACGCGCCGCGCCTTGCTCGAAGAAGCCCTGGCGCGCCTGGCGCGCGCCGCCGCCTGATCAGGCAAAACGCAGGATGCCGGCCTCGGTGATGATCGCCGCGACGGGTATGTCGTGGGTCTGCGGCCGGATGTCGGCGACGCGGCCGAGTTCGTAGCCGATGCCGATTGCCAGCGGGCGGGGAACCAGCGCCGCCAGGGTGCGGTCGAAGTAGCCACCGCCGTAGCCGAGACGGAAGCCCTGCGCGTCGAAGGCCAAGAGCGGCAGCAGGACGACGTCGGGAACGAGATCGGGGCCGTGCTGCGGGATCGGAATGTCGTAGCGGTCGACGCCCATCGCGCAAGTCGGGGTCCAGCCGCGAAAGCGCATCGGCGCATCGGTGTCGACCACGATCGGCATCGCGACCTGCCAGCCGCGCAGGAGCAGGCGGGATGCCAGCGGTCGCGCATCGAACTCGCCGCGCACCGGCGCGCAGAAGGCCAGCGTCCGTGGCGGCAGCGGCGCCAGCAGCGTGGCGAGGTGGGCCTCGATCCGTGCCGAGAATTCGGCGCGGGTTGTTTCGTCGAGGGCCATGCGGGCCGCGAGTTTCTCGCGCCGCAGAGCGGCGCGAGAAACCGTGGAATCGGCGATGTGTTCGCCAGACGAAGAGTAGGCAGTCATGTGCTAACGTGGAGTAAGTAGTAGGAAGAAACTCTGAATGAACTATAAGCCCAAGTCTGCCCTGTCGGTGTCGCGTATCGTCCTTGCCGCGCTCGCGCTCGCGCTGGCCGCTGCCGTGCTGTCGGCGCCGGTGCTTGCCGAGCGCGGCGATGAGGCCCTGCTCTCGGCGCGC